>JAYUAJ010000154.1:0-11929 GCA_043741375.1 Hyphomicrobiaceae bacterium
ACCTGGATGTTGGGCAAGCGCATTTACGGCAAGCGGCTCGGCATCATCGGCATGGGCCGCATCGGACAGGCCGTGGCGCGCCGCGCGCGGGCGTTTGGCCTCTCGATACACTATCACAACCGCCGCCGCGTGGCCGAGGAGATCGAACGCGAGCTGGAGGCGACCTATTGGGACAGCCTCGATCAGATGCTGAACCGCATGGACATAATTTCGGTGAACTGTCCGCATACCCCAGCGACCTTTCATCTCCTCTCGGCACGGCGTCTCAAGCTGATCAAGCCTACGGCTTATCTGGTCAATACCTCGCGCGGCGAAGTGATCGACGAGAACACGCTGGCGCGCATGATCGAGGCGGGCGAAATCGCGGGCGCCGGACTGGATGTGTTCGAGCATGAGCCAGCCATCAATCCAAAGCTGCGCGCCAACGAGCGGGTGGTCGTGTTGCCGCATATGGGCTCAGCGACCCTGGAGGGCCGCATCGATATGGGCGAGAAGGTGATCATCAACATCAAGACCCACATGGATGGGCACAAGCCGCCGGATCTGGTGTTGCCTGAGATGATGTGACGTCGGAGCAGTCGATCTAACGCACCGCATCGGGAATGGCGTCAATCGCCGGAATGTAGGGCTTCACATCGATCAACGGCGTGCCGTCGAGGCAATCGATGGCTTCCAGCTCGATCCGGCCTGCCGCAACATCCAGCGACCTCACACGCACCACCGCCATCCCGATTGGGTTGGGCCGCACGGGGGAGCGCAGCGCGAACACGCCCGAGGTCTTCTCCGCGCGCCGGGGCTTCTGCACAATGACGTCGCGACGAGCGTGATCGAGCCAATAGAGCAGGACGAGGTGGGAGGCCGATTCGAGCCCCATCAGCCCGTCCCGGAACGCAGCGTCCAGCACCGCCGTCCCGCCGCCGCCGCGCTCCAGCGCCTCGCGCAAATTGTGCGGGCAGGTGGCACGGGCGGTCCATGGTGAGTGGATACGGCCGATGAACATAAGGCGCGCGTCGCTCGCCGTCAGCGCCGGATCGAACGGCAAGGCCAGTTCGCCATCGCGCAATTCATCATCGCCCATCGCCATCTCCTGCCGCCGGCATGCGAGCCTTATCAGCGCCATGTTTGCCCCGGTAGCTCTCCCCGGCTGCGGGGCTCAGGTCAAGGATTACACATATGGGGATCTTGCGCGGCCGCGCCGTTCAGGGCGGAGGAACCGACACCGTCGAAATGACGTCGAGGGGTGGCGAGGGTGTCGTAACCGCCGTCGCGTCGGCCCTGGCGCTCGTGTTCTCCGCCTACAGTCTCTACGAGACCGCGTTGCGCCGTCCGGACCTGCGCGCCTTCGTGCCGCCCGTGGTGCGCTATTCCCAGCCCTACAACAGCAATTTCGAAGTTTTTGAAGTGCCAGTGACTGTGGTCAATCTTGGCGCCCGCGCCGGCACCGTGCTGTCGATGGATCTTGACGTCACCAATCCTCGAACCAAAACGACCCGTAAATTTTACAGCAGCGATTTTGGCCGCTGGACCATGGACAATGCCAATGCCCTGGCGTTCAGGCCCTTTGCGCCGATCAGCCTGCCGGGTAAAGCCAGTTCATCCGACAGCGTTCTGTTCTACTCGCGTGACGACCAGAAGGATCAGACGATAGCTGAGCAGAAGGGTGGCAATCTCACATTCACGCTTTCGTTGAACACGGCGTTCCCCGAAGAACTCGGCTTGCTGGATCGGATCTGGACGGTTAGGCCCGAACCGGTGGCGTTTGAGATGGAGGTGCCGGAGATCGACCATCGCACATTCAACACCGGTACGCTTCAACTGCATTCCCCGCATTGGCAAGTTG
Organism: Hyphomicrobiaceae bacterium; assembly: GCA_043741375.1. Lineage (GTDB taxonomy): Bacteria > Pseudomonadota > Alphaproteobacteria > Rhizobiales > Hyphomicrobiaceae > JANYHF01. The sequence continues at coordinate 1,841 of JAYUAJ010000154.1, forward strand.
GCAGTGCGTCGTCCAGCGGCGAAGTTGTTCCGACGAAGCCGGCGGCGTCGAAGACCGTCTCGGGGGAGACGAAACCTGGAAGTGGTCAAGTTGACGAAGCGGGCGCACCCGACATCGCCACCGCGTGCGAAGGCGCCGCCGGCCAAACCATCACCAAGGCGGGCGTCGATCTCAAAACGGGCAAGTCTTGGAGCCACGAATATGTCTGCCCCTGATCGATCCAAGCTGCGCGCGCAAAACCGCTGTTGTTAGACATTGAGGGGACGGCCGAATTGGCCTAAGTCCTCGCCCATGTCGAACATCAAGCCAATCCACGTCGTCGGTGGCGGGCTCGCGGGCAGCGAGGCCGCCTGGCAGATCGCGCGCGCGGGCGTGCCGGTCGTACTGCACGAGATGCGCCCGCACGTAAAAACCGACGCGCACCAGACGCAAGGCCTCGCCGAGCTGGTGTGTTCCAACTCCTTCCGCTCGGACGATGTTGAGACCAACGCCGTCGGTTTGCTGCACGAGGAAATGCGGCGGGCGGGGTCCCTCATCATGGCGGCGGGAGATAGACAGAAGCTGCCGGCGGGTGGCGCTTTGGCCGTGGATCGCGACGCCTTTTCTGCCGATGTCGAGTCGCGCCTGGCCGCCGAACCCTTGGTGACAATTGAGCGTGGTGAGATCGCCGGATTGCCACCGCAGGAGTGGGACAGCGTCATCGTCGCCACTGGCCCGCTCACATCGCCGGCGCTGGCCAAGGCCGTGCAGGGCCTCACGGGCGAAGCCGAACTTGCCTTCTTCGATGCCATCGCGCCGATCGTCCATGCCGAGAGCATCGATATGGGCGTGGCCTGGAAGCAGTCGCGCTACGACAAGGCGGGGCCTGGCGGGACTGGAGCGGACTACATCAACTGCCCGTTGGACAAGGCGCAGTATGAAGCGTTCGTCGCAGCGCTGATTGCCGGTGATAAAACCAGCTTCAAGGACTGGGAAGCCAGCACCCCCTATTTCGACGGCTGCCTGCCGGTGGAGGTCATGGCCGAGCGCGGCCCCGAGACCCTGCGGTTCGGACCAATGAAACCAGTGGGCCTCACCAACGCCCATGACCCCGACGTGAAGTGCTGGGCCATCGTACAGCTGCGCCAGGACAACGCACTGGGCACGCTGTGGAATATGGTCGGCTTCCAGACCAAGCTGAAGTATGGCGAGCAGTCCCGCGTGTTCCGAATGATTCCAGGCCTGGAGAACGCCGAGTTCGCGCGGCTGGGCGGGCTTCACCGGAATACCTTTTTGAACAGTCCCAAACTTCTTGATCCGATACTGCGCCTGAAGGCGATGCCGCGTCTGCGGTTTGCCGGCCAGATCACCGGCGTGGAAGGCTACGTCGAATCGGCCTCGATCGGATTGCTCGCCGGGCGCTTTGCTGCTGCGGAAAGGCTCGGTCGCACTCTCGCGCAGCCCCCTGCCGAGACGGCATTCGGCGCGCTGCTCAATCACATCACCGGCGGCCACATCGACACCATCGAGGCGGGCGTGCGCTCGTTTCAGCCGATGAATGTGAACTTCGGTTTGTTCCCTGTCATCGAGCAACCGACCATGGAAAATGGCAAAAAGCTCAAGGGCGCTGACAAGGGCTTTGCCCGCAAGCGCGCACTGTCGCGGCGTGCGCTGGCGCGGCTGGATGAGTGGCTGACGGGTTCGAGCGCCCAGCTGGCGGCCGAATAACTATCGGCCTCGCCCGGCCCCGGAGGCCTCGCGCTGGATGCGCCGGCGTTCGTATTTGCCAAGCACCGCCCGGGCCTTTTCCAGGACCGCATCGGCAATCACGGCCTGTCCTTCCGACGACGGGTGGAACGCTCCAGAGTAGGTGCTCGCCAGAACCAGCTGAAACCATTCAATGGCCTGAAGGTTCATCACCGATTTCAGGATGCTCGAGGAGATGTGGTAGTTGCCGGTCAGGAACGCATCATTGGGTGTGCGGAACCAGCGGCGGCGCGGCACATAGGGGCGGAATTCGGCTGGGTTATAGGGCGTCCAGGCGCCATTGATCATTCGCGGCATGCGTGAATCATCGGAAAAGCTGATGGCTCCCTCGTCGACCCCCGCGCACAGGCCATGGCCCGCGAACTCGGCGCGGTGCTGCTCCACGTAGGTCCAGCCATAGGTCTTGGCGACCTTGCGCATGGTGCGGTTCAGTTTCTCGGATGCCGCCTCGTTGGCCTGGGCCTTGTCGCGGTTGAGCACGAATTCCGGGAACACGGTCATCCCCGATTGGCCGTCGCGGCAGATATCGCTGCCGTTCTCTTCGATGGCCATGACCGGATAGGCCGTCAGCAAGATCCGGTCCGACTGATCCCAGGGGATCTGCAAATGTCCGTGCAAGGCTCGATTGAGGGCCTGGAAGCGTTTTTCCAGCGTCGGCAGCAGCGTGACGATGCCTTCGGCTTCCTCCACTTCGCCCATCCAGCCACCGAGTTTGCGCAACAGGCCTTTGTCGGCCAGGATGGTGTTGGCGATCACGCGCGCAAATCCCACGTCATTGCCGCCGACAGACACCATCAGCAGATCGATACGCCGTGCCGCGTCGCGCGGGCAGGTGGCCAAAACGATGTTGTCGAGCTCGGGCAGAACGCCGTTCAGCGAATAGGTGTTCTGGTAGTTGGTTTCAGTAGGCTGCGTCGCACCACACTGCAGACGGGCGACGGCGCTCACCTGTGGCCTGTCCGGCTGGTCCTTGGCCCATTCGGGCCCCTTGTAGGCAATCATCAACCCGTAGACGATCTCGGCGCCCGCGCACGCGAAATTGGCGTAGGTGACGGCGCGGTGCGGGTTGTCGAGCGCCAGCTGCAGGGCGGTGCGGGTGGAATAGGCATAGAGCGAGCGGTGGCACGCAGTGCTCAGCCAGCGCGGTCCGCCAGCCAGAAATGCCTTGTCGCCAATGCTGTTCCAGTCGCCGACCCGTGCGGGATAACCGGCCAATACGATGCCGCCCGGTCCGGTGCCATAGTCGATCGTGCGATCGCGCGAGAACTCGACAGCCTGGTCCGGGTTGCCCTCGCCCGACCCGAAACTGTCGCCAACGCCTACCACCAGAATGTCGTCGACCTTGATGACCGTTTCGCCAACCAACAGGCCGTTGGCCGAGACGCGCACGCGTGCGCCGGAAGGATACGGAATGTCCAGGGCGACGGTGCCACCGCAACCCACGTGGACGTGTGACTCCTCGGCATCCTCCCGGCCGGTGCTGCTGTCCACCGACCAGTCGCAATCGCCCTCAATCAGTTCAGGATGATCTACCTGCACCAGCACGCGGTGGCTCTTGGGATTTACATAGCCCTGGTCGTTGCCGCATGGGCCGTAGGCGGCACTGTCGCGGTCCCAGCAGGTCATTGAGAATGATTCGCGCGCCCACCCGAAAGGGAATTTTTCCATCAGCCGGCGTTCAGCGCTCAGGATCGGCTCAAGCTTTTCGGCTTCAGTTAGCTGCTCGAACACCTCGCGGTGAATATGCGTGGCCTCGGGTTCGGTGAAGAGACGGAAGGGGTTGTCGAGCCGCCAGAGGATTTCGGCTGCGCTGGCTGGGGCGGTGGCAAGCATCAGCGCGGCGAGCAACGCGCAGAGCCAATGCAACACGCGACGGCGCATAGTCAGTCCTCAATCGCTCGTCAGGCCCATGTGACGTCAAGTAAGGCGGCCGCCAAGTTGGGCGCGCCACAGCCGCCACCAGCGCTGGAGCGGGCTCACGTTCCGGCCAGGGGCGGCGTTCGCATAGGCCGAGACCATGGCCAGAGGAAGGAAGCCCGGGAGAAAGGCCCTGTCAAGGCGCGCAACGGATGTGATCGCCTCAGCGCGCGCGGTGAAGCAGCGGGCGATCGTTGCGTCATACCGGGAGGGCTCGACTGGAGGCGATGCAGCTATCAGACGAGCGAGGCCATAAGCGTGACCGGCTGATTGCGTTGCGGTCTCCAGATCCGGTGAGTGCTTGGCACCGAGGGCCCGGACCGCCAGTGCGAAGGCGGCGCCGTGTAACCTTACACAGTGTGATCGAAGTTCCCCCGGGTCGGTCCAGCTGGCAAGCGCGCGGTGGTCGGCGGCCGCATCGATTATGGCGTGCAGCAGGCCTTGCGGGAGCATGCCCGAGCGCAAAGGCTCGGCCAGCCGGTCGGCCACCGGGTGAGCGGTTACACCGCCCTGGCGCAGGGTCTCCACGGCATCGCGCCACCACTGCAGACGAATATCGATGAGCATGGGCTCGCGCACCGTCAGGGGGATGCGCGTAATCTCGGCCTGGAAGGCGGCGAGCGCGATGAGATGGTGCCGCGCGGGTTCGGGAGCGTAGAGGGCGGCGAGATAGCGGTCCGGCTCGTGGGTGCGTGCGGCTTGGGAAACGGGATCGCGCACGGCCATCAGGCAACCGCGATGAGAGCAGCTGCGACCTTACGGCCTTCGGCCAACAGCACATTATACGTCCGGGCGGCCGATCCAGTGCTCATGGCATCGAGGCCAAGCTCAGCGTCGTCAAAACCCTGGCGGACGGCGCGGGATGGGAACACCTGCCCGGCTCCGGTCCCGAGCAGGACGAATTCGATCCCTGCATGTTCCGCCAGAAGAGGCGCAAAATCAGCCATGGTAAGCGCCGCAGCATCGGTCGCCGCCCAGGCATGGATACCGCTCGGCAGCAGCAGCAACGAGCCGCGATGGCTCATACCGGCAAACCGGAAGCCGCCGTCGCCATAAGCGTCGATCGGCGCCTGGCCTGGGTAGAACCCTTGCGACAGCTCGGCCATAGTCGATCCGCTCAGGCGCTCTTGGGTGAGGTTCCCGCGTTTCCGGCTGGCTTGGCCGCAGCACCGCTCCAGTCGCGCTTGACTCCCAGCCACTCCAGCACCGGCGAGGCGATGAAGATCGATGAGTAGGTCCCGGTCACGATCCCGAACAGCATGGCGATCACGAACGAGCGGATGACTGAGCCGCCAAAGAACAGCAAGGCGAGCAGAGCCAGGATCACCGTTCCGGCCGTCAGGACCGTTCGCGACAGCGTGGTGTTGATGGAAAGATCGATCAACTCGGGCAGGGCCATTTTCTTGAACTTGCGCAAATTCTCGCGAATTCGGTCCGACACGACGACTGTGTCGTTAATCGAGTAACCGACGATGGTCAGCAGGGCGGCGATGCAATTGTTGTCGAACTCAAGCCGCGTCAACGCGAACAAACCCACTGTCATCAGCACGTCGTGCAGCAGGGCGAGCGATGCGCCGAGCGCAAACTGCCACTCAAAGCGGAACCAGACATAGGCGCTGATGGCAAGCAGCGCCGCGCCAACCGCATAAAAGGCCGTGCGCGTGATTTCGCTCGATACGGTGGGGCCGACGCTTTCGTTGCGGCGGTATTCGACGCTGTCGCCCAAGGCAGCCTTGACTTTGGCAACAGCCGCGAGCTGCTCCTTGTCGCCGCCCGGCTGCAGCTCCAAGCGGATGAGCACATTTGTGCCGTCGTCGAAGGACTGGATTTGCGGTTGTCCTAAGCCCAAGGCGCCGATCCGTTCACGCAAGGCGCCGACATCTGCCACGCCCGCCTTGTTGTGGATTTCGATCAGCGTACCGCCCTTGAAATCGATGCTCCAGTTGATGCCAAGCGTCAGGGCGAGCACGACTGAGAGGACGTTCAGCGCCAGCGAACCGAACACCGCGAACGGCATCCATTTGGAAAACGGAAACTTCAAATCGTGCGGGAAAAAGTCGATGCCACGCCAAATCATGGGAAAGTCCTAAGGAAGCAAGGAAGTCGGGACTCGGACTCGGGACTCGGGATTCGGATCCTATTTCCGAGTCCCGAATCCCAAGTCCCGTCTTTCTTAAACTGGCACAACGATATTGCGAGTCTGCGTCCGCTCCCGCGCCACCCAGAGCGAAACAATCAGTCGGGTCACAGTGTAGGCCGTGAACACAGAGATGGCGATGCCGATGGAGAGCGTGATGGCGAAGCCGCGGATCGGTCCTTCGCCAAGCGCGAACATGATGAGGCCGGCAACCAGGGTCGTGATGTGGCTGTCAATGACGGTGACGAGCGCGCGCTGGAAACCCTGCTCGATGGCGGCGATGGCGCTCTTGCCGCTACGCAACTCCTCTCGGATGCGCTCAAAGATCAGCACGTTGGAGTCGACCGCCATGCCCATGGTCAGCACGACACCTGCGATGCCTGGCAGGGTGAGCGTCTGGCCGAGCAGCGACATGGCGCCGAACAGCAGCACGACGTTCACACTCAGCGCGATGACGGAAAAGAACCCAAACAGACCGTAGGCCAACATCATGAACGCGGCCACGGCAACCGCGCCGACAATGGCTGCTATCGTCCCTGCCCGGATCGAGTCGGCGCCAAGGCCAGGGCCGACCGTGCGCTGTTCGATGAATGTCAGCGTCGTCGGCAGCGCGCCTGAGCGCAATTGGATGGCGAGGTTGGTGGCTTCTTCGGTCGTGAAGTTGCCGGTGATGATGCCCGAGCCGCCACGGATCGCCGAGCGGATGTTCGGGGCTGTGATCACTTTGTCGTCCAGCACGATGGCGAACGGGTGCCCTACATTCTCGGACGTATAGGTACCGAACTTGATCGCGCCATTGGTGTTGAAGCGGAAGGCGACGGCTGGGGCCCCATTGTCGAATTCAGGGCGCGCATCGATCAGGTCGCCGCCTTCGACTTCCGGCACTGATTTGAGCAGATACTCCTTGGGCAGGGACGGGTTGCGCCCCGTCTCCTTCTCGTCGGCGGGGAAAATGCGGCTACCCGTCGGGATGCCGTTAGTTTTGGCCGCGTCCGGCGACATGCTCTCATCGACGGCGTGGAACGACATCGCGGCGGTTTTGCCGATAACGTCTTTCAGCTTTTCCGGGTCGTCAAAGCCCGGCACCTGCACCACCATGCGCGACCGGCCTTGGCGCTGAATGCTCGGCTCGGTGGTGCCGAGGGCGTCGATACGCCGGCGTACGACTTCCTGGGCCGCGCTCATCGCGTTACCGATACGCTCATTCAAGGCCTCGGGCGTAGGCGTGATGACAATGAGATTGCCGCTGTCTTCCGACTTGATTTCCAGATCGGAGGAGCCTGTTCCGCCCAGCAGCACCGAGACTGGCCGGCGCAATTTCGTCTTCGCCAGCTCCAATGCCTTGGCAGCATCTTCCGGTTTGCTAACGCGGAAGCGCACCCCGTCTACCGATTGGCCGAGGCCGGAATAGGGGATTTTTGCCTCGCGCAGCGATTTCCGAGCATCGTTGACAACGCTCTCGAACCATTTTTTCTTCAGCTGCTCGATATCGGCTTCCAACAGAAGATACGAGCCGCCGCGCAAGTCCAGGCCGAGATTGATCTTGTTGTGCGGGAGGAAGGCCGGCCAGCGATCCCTAAGAAAGCCCGCGTTCAGCAGGTTGGGTAGCCCGGCCAGCAACCCGAACAGAACCACCGCGACAATCGACCAGATCTTCCAGCGTTCAAAGTGCAACATGGTCAGGCGGCGTCCTTGCTGGTGGTCTCACTGCGGTTGCGCACATCGGAAATCATCTGGCGCAACAAGCGTACGCGCACGCCATCGGCGATCTCGACTTGAACCTCGTTGTCGTCCACGACCCGGATCACCTTGCCGATGATGCCGCCCGAGGTGACGACTGTGTCGCCGCGCTTGACGTTGGCGATCATATCGCGGTGCGACTGCACCTTGGCCTGCTGTGGGCGGATCACCAGAAAGTACCAGATCGGCAGCACCATGATGATGGGCGCCATCGTCAACAGCAGGTCGAATGATCCACCACCGGCGGGCGCGGCCTGAGCCAGAACAAATGGGGCCAGAACAAGTGTAAAGTCCATTGCCGCTCCTGAAGGGCAAGCGCGGGTTGCGCGGGTGATGTGTTCGAGATTGCATCGCACGGCCCCGGAGACAATCCCCTGCGACCCTTGCGCAAATTCGGCGCGACTATAGTGTGCGCGCTTCGTATTGCAACCGAAAGCGCTGGGCATTACCGCCACGGCGAACGAGCGCCCATGATGATTCCGGGATTTTCCGACCCACTCGACCGTATCGCCGAGGCGCTGGAGCGTCTGAAGCCGCCCGCCATGCCGCAGGCCAGCTTCGATGGCGCCGAGGCCTTCGTGTGGCAGCCTTCAGGGGCGTTCCTGGCCGTGACGCAGGTGAATCGAATTCCAATTGGCCTGCTCAAAGGTATCGATCTGGTGCTGGGTCAGTTGGTCGACAACACGGACCGCTTTTCGCGCGGATTGCCGGCCAACAACGCTTTGCTGTGGGGTGCCCGTGGGGCGGGCAAAAGTTCCTCGGTCAAGGCAGCTCACGCCGAGGTGCGCTCACGGCTTGGCTCCAGTCCCGTGCACGACCTGAAGCTGATCGAAATCCACCGCGAGGACATTGGCTCGCTGCCCGGCTGCCTCGCCCAGTTCCGCGCCAGCCCGCACCGCTTCATCGTTTTCTGCGACGATCTTTCCTTCGATGCGGCCGACACGTCTTACAAATCCCTGAAGGCCGTTCTGGAGGGCGGTATCGAGGGACGGCCCGAGAACGTCCTGTTCTACGCCACGTCCAACCGGCGCCACCTGATGCCGCGCGATGTCATCGACAACGAGGCAGGCACAGCGATCAATCCGGGCGAAGCGGTCGAGGAGAAGGTGAGCCTTTCAGACCGTTTCGGTCTGTGGCTCGGGTTCCACAACTGCAGCCAGCCGCAATACCTGGAGATGGTCAGGGCCTATGCCAGGCATTTCGGGCTGAAGGTCGATGACGCCGAACTGGTGCGCGCGGCCCTGGAGTGGTCGGTCACGCGTGGCGGAAGGTCTGGGCGGGTCGCCTGGCAGTTCATTCAGGATCTCTGCGGCCGACTGGGTGTCAGGGCCACGACGCAATCGATCGACCCCGTCGTCGACAAGTCCTCCGGTTGATCGCAAAACCACCCAGAGGCTATCTTAGGCGACCCGCCAACCTACATCGTATCTACGTTTTACCGCGAAGTTCGCGAGGCAAGCTGAAGCGGATGTTCTCTTCTGCGGTCGTGGTGTTCTCGACGGTCGCCCGATAGCGCTTGCGGAACGCATCCACGATCTCGTTGACCAGCACTTCGGGCGCCGAGGCGCCGGCGGTGATGCCAACGCTGCTCACGCCCTCGAAGGCCTGCCAGGGAATATCGTCGACGCTTTGCAGCAGCATGGCTTTCGGGCAGCCGGCGCGCTCGGCGACCTCGACCAGCCGCTTGGAGTTGGAACTGTTGGGCGAACCCACCACAATCAGCCGCTCGCAGCGGGGCGCGATCGCCTTCACGGCCGCCTGCCGGTTGGTGGTGGCGTAACAGATGTCTTCCTTGTGCGGTCCGACGATCTCGGGAAAGCGCTGGCGCAGGATCGAGACGATCTCGCTGGTGTCGTCCACCGAGAGCGTGGTCTGGGTGATGTAGGCCAGCTTAGCCGAATTGCGGGGAATGAATGAGCGCGCGTCTGCCGCCGTTTCGATCAGGCTGACGGCGCTCTCGGGCAACTGCCCCATGGTGCCGATCACCTCGGGATGCCCAGCATGCCCGATCAGAACCATATCGAAGCCGAGCTCGTGGTGACGCTCGGCCTCCACATGCACTTTGGAGACCAGCGGGCAAGTGGCGTCGAGAAAGAACATTTTCCGCGAGCGCGCCGCAGCCGGCACCGACTTGGGCACGCCATGGGCCGAAAACACCACCGGATGATCGCCGGGCGGGATCTCGTCCAATTCCTCGACGAACACCGCCCCTTTGGCCCTGAGGCCCTCGACGACGAATTTGTTGTGCACAATTTCGTGCCGCACATAGACTGGCGCGCCGTAGCGCTTCAGCGCTTCTTCCACGATCTGGATGGCGCGGTCCACGCCAGCGCAAAACCCGCGCGGGGCCGCGAGATAGACATGCATCGTCGCCCGTGTCTCATCCGCAACAACGCCCATCCCATCCCCTTTCGTGCCGGCATTCCGCCGCAAAGGCGTCACACTCAACGCCAATAATGTCCACTTGCTCCTGGCCCGACAGCCAACTAGGGTTGACGACAGGGCAACTGGAGAATTCGAGTCGCAGGCATCCGATCAAGTCCGTAGAA
>JAYUAJ010000155.1:0-5142 GCA_043741375.1 Hyphomicrobiaceae bacterium
ATCCTGCGGGTCGGGACGTTCGTGGCGCGAGGAAAACAATGACTGCATTCGGGCCGCTCGATGACTCCACGCGGCCGGCCGCGCCAAAGTTGGAGGGCGTCACGCCGGCGCAAGAAGTGACGGGCCAGCACCTCAAGACGATCCATCGCATACATCTGCGCGAGTTGGATCGCGTGCGGCGGCTGATGGAGCTGATCGAGGCTGGTGAGCAAAAGCTGCCGGAGCTAGGCAGGGCCGTCGCATCGCTGCAGATGCGCGACAGTTATCGCCAGTTCGGTAACCTGTGCGGCCGCGAATGCCAGATGCTGACGTTCCATCATCAAGCCGAGGACCAGATGATGTTCCCGGTCCTGCATGAGCGAGGCAATGCCGGATTCCGCCGCGTGGTCGAACGGCTGATGGCCGAGCACGAGGTCATCCATGCGGCGCTTGATGATTTGCAAACGGCGACGGATGCGGTGATGGAGCAGCCGGAGCGCGAGAGAATGGCCGCGCTGAAAGCGGCGTTCACGGCGCTGGATCGGTTGGTGCGCTCGCATTTCGGCTACGAGGAGACATCGCTGGCGCAGGCGCTGGGATATTATGGGGTGGAGTTTTGAAGGGGAGCTTCGGATGCTTTTGGTGCTCATGACAGCAAATTGCTTGCAGTTGCATTCAACGTCGGCTAGCACTCCGCTCACGGCTGGCCCTCAAGCCGCCTCACGTCCCCCCAAAACCTTCATCCGGGAGTTCTCTCCATGAAACTCTATTATTCGCCAGGCGCTTGCTCGATGGCTTCGCACATCGTTCTCAATGAACTCGGCGGCAAATACGACCTCGCCAAGCTGGACTTCGCCACACGCAAGACCGATGGCGGCGAGGATTTCAACGTCGTCAATCCCAAGGGCGCGGTGCCGGCGCTGCGGATGGAGAATGGTGACGTGCTCACCGAAGGCGCCGTGATCCTGCAATACCTCTGCGAGCAGGCGGGGAACACGACGCTAATGCCTAAGGCTGGCAGCATGGAGCGCTACCGCCAGAACGAATGGCTGAACTGGATCGCCGCCGATCTGCACAAGGCCTATTCACCGCTCTATAACAAGGACTATGCGGCCAAGGCGGGTGACTTTATCAAGGCCAACATCGATCGCCGCTTGGCGCAGCTCGACAAGCATCTGGCGGACAACGATTATCTGATGGGCAAGAGCTTCACGGCCGCTGACGCCTATTGCTTCACGATCCTCGGCTGGTCTGCCCATACCGGCGTCGATCTGTCGAAGTTCAAGAACGTCCAGGCCTACCAGGCGCGCATCGCGGTGCGCCCGGCGGTGGTCAAGACGCTGAAGGAAGAAGGGTTGATGGCTGCGTAGGCAAGACGACGGCCGTCAGACGGATTTGGGGGTAGGGACTAGAGATCAGAGGAGTCGCGGCAACTGCTGCGCTTCTTTCCGCCCTACCCCCGCAGCAGTGATGCCAACGTCGTACCCAACGCCGCTGGCGATGGCGCCACCATAATTCCCGCGCTCCGCATCGCCTCGATCTTGGCCCCCGCCGTGCCCTTGCCGCCCGAGATGATGGCGCCCGCGTGGCCCATGCGCCGGCCCGGAGGGGCCGTCACGCCAGCGATGAACCCGACAGTGGGCTTCTTGCGGCCGCGACGAGCCTCGCTGGCCAGAAACGCCGCCGCGTCCTCCTCGGCAGAGCCGCCGATCTCGCCGATCATGATGATGGCCTGCGTGGCCGGATCGGCCAAGAACATCTCCAGCACGTCGATGTGCTCGGTCCCCTTCACCGGGTCGCCGCCGATGCCCACCGCCGTGGTTTGCCCTAGCCCGGCGTCCGACGTCTGCTTCACCGCTTCGTAGGTCAGCGTGCCCGAGCGAGACACGATGCCGACGCTGCCCTTCACGAAGATGTTTCCCGGCATGATGCCGATTTTGCATTCGCCAGGCGTCAGCAGGCCCGGACAGTTCGGCCCGATCAGCCGCGATTTGGACCCGTCGAGCGCCCGCTTAACCTTGATCATGTCCATGACCGGGATGCCCTCGGTAATGCACACGATCAGAGGAACCTCGGCGGCGATTGCCTCCATGATGGCGTCGGCCGCGTAGGGCGGAGGCACGTAGATGGCGCTGGCGTCCGCCCCGGTAGCGGCACGGGCGTCGGCGACTGTGTCCCAGACCGGCAAGCCGAGGTGCACCGCCCCGCCCTTGCCCGGCGTCACGCCGCCGACCATGCGTGTGCCATAGGCTATCGCCTGCTCGGAATGAAATGTGCCCTGCGCGCCAGTAAATCCCTGGCAGATGACTTTGGTTGCGGCGGAAACGAGGATCGACATCAGGGCTCGCGGACGGTTTGTTGCACTGCGGTGGTTGTGAGGGGGAAGCGGGGAGAGGTCAAGCGGGCGGCAAATCGCGCAGGGGAATCGCTTGAAAGCACTAAGCGGCTCCGCGCAGGACTTCGCCGAGATCGGCGCGGGGCCAGGGCCGGCGCAGGCCCTTGAGGACGTTGGCGGCGGCGTCCTCCAGCATCGGATCGCGGCCCACCAGCTCCGGCGACTTTGACCCGGCGCCCGGCTCGCAAGTTTATTCGGTCTACCGAGTTTGCCGAGTTTCGGCGCTCTCCCTCTCGTTCGGACGCCCGACCGAACGACCGCACAAAGCAACGTCCTGCCCCATCCTGCGACGCCAGGCGTGCCAAAACGGATCGAAAATTGTCCGGAATTTTACCCTGTTTCGTAAGCATAACAAAACACTTAGCCGATAGAGTCCCGGGTATCAGAAGCGGTGTTCAAACTGCTCAGGGGTTGACGGCAGGGCGTCTTTGCGAAGGGCTGGCGGCGGTGATCATCATCGCGCCGGCCCTTCGTGTTCCTGGGGAAGCGCTCGTCGGGTCATGGGTGGAGCCGCAGCACCAGATCGGCCAGTAGACCGGCAAACACCAGCGCCCCAGCCCAATGGTTGGACCGGAAGCGTGCAAGGCAGTTGGTCGCGTCGTCAATGTCCAGGCTGACGACCTGCCAAGCCAGTTGCGCCGCCAGCGCCAGCATCGCCGCAGCAAACATCCAGCCCGCTCCAGCGCTCCAGGCCGCCGCCAGCAGTAGCAGCCAAAACGCGCCGTAAAAGCCAGTAAGCCAATAGCGGGTCGAAGCGCCAAAGCGCAATGCCGTCGACTTCACGCCGATCAACGCGTCGTCCTCACGATCCTGGTGCGCATAGATGGTGTCGTAGCCGATGATCCAGGTGATCGCGGCCGCATAGAGCAGCAGCGGCGGCGCGGACAGACCGCCGAATTCGGCGGCCCACCCCATCAGCGCGCCCCAGCCAAAGGCCAGGCCAAGCACCGCCTGGGGCCAATCGGTGATGCGCTTCATCAGCGGGTACACTGCCACCGGCAGCAGCGACAGCAGGCCCAACAACCGCGTAAAAGTGTTGAACTGCAGCAGGACGGCAAGCCCAACCAGGGCCAGCGCCCCCATGAACAGCAGCGCCGCCTTGGCGCTGATGTCGCCCGACGGCAGGGGCCGCGAACGCGTGCGCTCCACCTTGCCGTCGATGTCGCGGTCGAGAAAATCGTTCCACGCGCAGCCCGCCCCGCGCATCACATGCGCGCCGGCCAGGAACAACGCCAGGTGCCAGAGATTGGGCAGATGCCAGCCCTGGGCCTCCGCCGCCAACCCTGCGGACCAGAAGCACGGCCACATCAGCAGCCAGCCGCCAATCGGCTTGTCCGTCCGCGCCAATCTGAGGTAGGGCCGCGCCGCAGCCGGAGCCAGGCGATCGATCCAGCTGCCAACAGGGGCGGCGGCGGTTTGAGCTTGGCTCGGCATGGACGTCCGGTTGCTGTGGCCATTCGGGGCCGCTGGGTTATGATCGGCCTCAAGCTACGCTATCGCCCCCAATCGAGCCAAGCCGACATGACGTCCCGCCCCCACCGCTCCGCCAGTACCGGCCCCTCGACGCGACTGTATGTGGCCTCGGACTTGGCCGATGGCGCCACGCATGCCTGCGACGCTGATCAGACGAATTATCTGGCCGGCGTGTTGCGCCTGGATGTTGGCGCCGAGATTCTGCTGTTCAACGGCCGCGACGGAGAGTGGCTCGCAGCGGTCGCGGAGCTTGGCCGCCGCGCCTGCGTGCTCACCGTCTCGAAGCGCGTCCGTCCCCAATCGGCCGGACCCGATCTGCACTATCTGTTTGCCCCGCTGAAGCGGTCCCGGCTGGACTATATGGTCCAGAAGGCAACCGAACTGGGCGTCGCGCTGCTGCAACCCGTCATGACCCGGCGCACCCAGGCCGAACGGGTCAACCTTGAGCGCATGCGTGCCAATGCCATCGAGGCGGCCGAGCAATGTGGTGTGCTGCGCTTGCCCGAGGTGGCCGAGACCGGCAAACTGGAGCGCGTGCTGGCGGGCTGGGATCCCGCGCGGCGGCTGATCTTCTGCGACGAAGCCGCCGACATCAAAAGCCCCCTCGATGCGCTCGCCGCGCTGCGGCCTGGCCCACTGGCGGTCCTGATCGGCCCCGAAGGAGGCTTCACGGTCGAAGAGCGGGACGGGCTCGCCAAATTGCCGTTCGTCACTCGCATCTCGCTCGGCCCCCGCATCATGCGCGCCGACACCGCGGCGGTTGCGGCCCTCTCCCTGGTGAACGCCGCGCTCGGCGACTGGCGCTAGACCCTGGCGCCAGAATTTTGCCGCGCACCGCTCTGGACAGTCCCGGCACACAATGCTATCCACCCGCCCGTGGCCCCGGCGACAGACCGCCCCGACCGCGAATTCCACGCGACGTCCCGTCGTTCCGGATCTGGGCGCATAGCTCAGTTGGTAGAGCAGCTGACTCTTAATCAGCGGGTCACAGGTTCGAGCCCTGTTGCGCCCACCAGATCCGGTCAATAAAATCAATGACTTAGCAAAAGCTGAAAATATTCTAGGCACTTTTTAGGCACTTCGATCGAGATGCGGCGATATGGGTTGGGGTGCGGAAACTTGCGCGCCAAGCTGAGCTGGCCATCAATCACAACGAAAGGCGAGAACTATTTAATTTTGCCCGCACAGGTTGAAGAACAAAGGGGTAGCGGGAGGTTCCAGTGAACAGCGCGCAGCCGAACGGAACTGATGACTGATGACAGTTACCCACACTGCGGCATGGCGGATGGGCGGAG
>JAYUAJ010000156.1:0-2113 GCA_043741375.1 Hyphomicrobiaceae bacterium
CGGCTGGGGTTGAACAGGCGGACATCGATGTTGCGGTGGCTGTCGAGCGCCAGATAGGTCGAATCAAAGCCCACCGAATTGATGTCGTCGATCAGCAGCCTGACGCGCACCCCGCGGTCCGCCGCCCGGATCAGTTCCCAGCACAAAAGCCGCCCGGTGAGATCGGCCTTCCAGAAATAATATTGCAGATCGAGGCTGCGCCCGGCCAGCCGCGCTGTTTCGTAACGCGCCGCAAAGGCGCCATGGTTGCTGGTCAGCAACAGCAGCCCGGTTTGGCCAGGATGTGCTGCCTCCAGTGGCGCGATGGCCCCGTCCAGTGCCGTCTGTGACTCCTGGCGCGGCAGGGCGAAGGAATTGGCGCCGGTGTCGCGCTGCCCGACTTTGCCGAAGATATAGGCATATGCGGTGATTGCCGCGCCCAGAACGACGGCGGCGATTGACATTGCAGCAAACAAGTTCATCTGCAACCATAGTGGCGTAGCGCCGTTGTCCACGGTACAAGCGTCATGGATATGATCACGTCAAATATTTGCATCACCGCCGCAACCGTTATCCCCGATCCCGTTCCAGCGGGCGCGGTTGCGCCGGCTATGGTCTCGGTGGCATCCTACAACATTCACAAATGTGTGGGAACCGATGGCGTTTTCGATCCAGCCCGCATTCTCAATGTCATCCGCGAGATCGACGCCGATATCGTGGCGTTGCAGGAGGCGGACGCCCGCTTCGGCGACCGGCGTGGCCTCCTCGACCTCGCGGCGCTCCACCTGCATTGCGGCTATCGCGCCGCCACGCTCACCCGTTCCGGCGGTCCCAGCCATGGCTGGCACGGCAATGTCATCCTGTTCCGCGATGCCATCGTGCACGGCGTTGAACGAATGCGTCTGCCGGGGCTGGAGCCGCGCGGCGCCGTGGTTGTCGATATCGACATCGGCGGCCGCGCCTTGCGGGTCATTGCAGCCCATCTGGGCCTGCTGCGCCGCTCCCGGGCCCAGCAAGTCTCGGCCATCCTCGCCGCCGCGCAGCCCGGGGACGGCCGCGGCGTGATCGTCATGGGCGACATGAACGAGTGGCGCATGGGGTCGAGGTCATCGCTGCGCATGTTCGGCCCAGTCCTGTCGCATGCCGGATCAACGGTCGCCAGTTACCCGTCGCGCATGCCGCTCTTGCCGCTCGACCGGGTGCTGGTCAGCCGCGACCTCGATGTCGCGGCTGTGCAGGTGGTGAACACTCCCCTGTCGCGCATCGCCTCCGACCATTTGCCAGTCAGGGCGCTGGTGAGGTTCGCGCCAGCACTTGAACCAGCCAGTCCTCAGCCGCGCACCTTGCTGAGCGCTCCGGCCTAGCGGGCCAGCCCGGCGCCGGCACTTGCGCCGCGCCGTCTTTTCAGACTAGTGCCGCGAGTCATAGAAACTGCGGGTACAGTCTTTTGAGTTTAACGCGGGCGTTGGCGGTTGTGAATTGCCAATCGGCTTTTGCGTAATGTTTGTTGCGGTTTTCCTGCCATGCGGCGATTTCGCTGGTCAGTGTTTGTTTGTCGGGGATGCGGCGATCTAGACATTGGGTTGAGAGAACACCGAGTTCGGATTCCGCCATGTCGAGCCAGCTGCCGTGCTTTGGCGTGTAATGCCACTCGAACCG
Organism: Hyphomicrobiaceae bacterium; assembly: GCA_043741375.1. Lineage (GTDB taxonomy): Bacteria > Pseudomonadota > Alphaproteobacteria > Rhizobiales > Hyphomicrobiaceae > JANYHF01. Next base: position 1,639 of record JAYUAJ010000156.1, read on the forward strand.
CTCGAAGATGCGGCGCGCCTCGGGCGCGGGAAAGGCTTCGTAGAGCGAAGCGGGCTTGTGGGTGTTGAGATTGTCCTGCACCAGCACGATTTTGGACGCGCCGGAAAAATGCACATCGGACAGGTCCCTGAGCGCGTGGGCGTAGTCGACGGCGGTGTGGCGGTCTGTCACTTTCACGTGCCGCCACCCTTCAAGCGGCGCGAACATCATGAACAGATTGGCCACGCCATTGCGCGCGTATTCGTAATCGTGGCGCGCCTTGCGCCCGGGTGCTGCGGGGATCGGCGCACGCGTCTCAACGATGAGCTGCTTCGACGTTTCGTCGAGGCACACGACAGGACGCTGCCGGTCATGCGGCCGCTGATAGACTTCCAGCACGTCTTCCATGTTGGCCACGAAGGCCGCGCAGGCCTCGGGCGCGATCACCCATTGTTGCCTGAGATGCGGCTTGAGAATGTTTTTTTGAGAGTCCTGC
>JAYUAJ010000157.1:0-5124 GCA_043741375.1 Hyphomicrobiaceae bacterium
GGCGTTTACCATCGCGGGGGGCTTGGCGGGGCTCGCCGGTGCGCTCTGGGCGTCGCGTTACGCCACCGTCGATGCGCGGGTGGCAGGCGGCTATGAGCTCACCGTCATTGCGGCTGCGGTCGTGGGTGGAGTTGCCATTCGAGGCGGCGCGGGAACCGTGCTCGGCATCGTCTTGGGCGCGTTGACGCTGCTGGTGATCCGCAACGGGCTGACGCTGATCCGGGTCGATCCGCTGTGGCTGCAGGGCGTGTACGGCCTTGTCATCCTCGCTGCCATCGGTATCGACGCGCTGGTCGCCAGGCGCAGCACACTTGCCAAGTCGCAGCGGAGGGCGGCATGACCAAAAACCCGCTGCGCATTTTCGATGGCTGGGATCTGCTGCTGGCAGGCCTGGTGCTGATCACGGTTGCATATGGGGTGGCGCTTGTTCCGAATTTCCTCACCGCATTCAACCTGTCGCAATTGACGGCAGGTGTTGCCGAGAAGGCCCTGCTCGTGCTGCCCATGGTCTTTTTGATCATCGCCCGCGAGATAGACCTGTCGGTGTCATCAATCCTGGCACTGACCAGCGTTGCGCTTGGCCTGCTGCTGCAAGCGGGCGCGCCGTTGCCCCTCGCGATTGCCGCAACGTTGGCAGTTGGCGCCGGATTGGGCGCGATCAACGGCACGCTGGTCACTTATCTCGGTCTGCCATCGCTGGTCGTTAGTTTGGGTACCATGGCCCTCTACCGTGGCATCGGTTACATTCTGCTCGGCTCCGGTTCCGTCAACACGTTCCCGGACGCATTGACAAGTTTCGGTATCGACAACATTCCCGGAACGCAGATTCCCTGGGTGATCCTGCCGTTTGCCGTCCTGGCACCGCTGTTTGCCGTCGCTTTGCAACTCATGCCGATTGGCAAGCGTATCTATGCCATCGGCGGTAATCCGAACGCCGCGCGCTATTCGGGCATCCTGATCGGCCAAGTTCGCTTCTGGCTGTTCGTTCTGTCCGGCTTCGTCTGCTCGGTCGCGGGCATCGTCTACACGGCACGGCTTTCAAATGCCCGCGCCAACAATGCCGTTGGCATGGAACTCGATGTCATCACCATCGCTCTGCTTGGCGGCGTCAGCGTTTGGGGCGGGCGCGGCCGTATGACTGGCGTTTTCCTGGCACTGATCTTGATCGCTACACTGCGCAACCTTCTCGGCCTTAATCAAATCGGTGGCGACGCCCAGGGCACCGTCATCGGCATCCTGTTGATCGGCTCCCTGCTGATCAGCAACTCAACGGAATTCCTTGCCGCACGTCTCAAAACCCAGGGGACGACGGTCAAGGTAAGCGGGTAGTCACCGGGGCCCGCGGCAAACTCTCCCGGCACATGTTGTACTTTCTGGAGGAAACCAAATGAGACGTCTACATCTCGCGTTCGTCACCGCGCTCCTGGCTTCTACGGCGCTGATCGCACCCGCCTCAGCGGCGGACTGCGCCAAGGAGCCTGTGACCGTCGGTATGCTGCCGAAACTTGACACGGATCCTTACTTCCAGGTCGCCAAGGGCGGCGCTGAGGACGCGGCAAAAGAGATCGGCGGTAAAGTCATTCAGGTCGCCCCGTCACAGGCAACGGCCGAAGCGCAGATCGAGTTCATCAACAATCTGGTGAGCCAAAAGGTCGGCGTGATCGCCATCGCCGGTAACGACGCCAACGCCGTTGCTCCGGCGCTGAAGCGCGCTGCCAAAGAGGGCGTTCGCGTCATCTCCTACGACAGCGATGTGGCTGCCGATGCCCGGCAAGTCCTGATCAATCAGGTCAAAGGCGACAGCCTTGCCGAAATGATGTTGCAATCGATGCATGATCTCATCGGCGGTGAAGGCGAGTTCGCGATCCTGTCCTCGACGCCGACGGCGACCAACCAGAATGCCTGGATCGACTTCATGAAGGCGACAATGGCCAAGGACGCCAAGTTCGGCAAAATGAAGTTGGTACAGATCGCTTATGGCGAAGAGAGCGAGCAGATCAATCAGCAGCAGGCGCTCGGTCTCGTACAGGCGTTTCCAAACCTGAAGGGCATTATCATTCCCGCTGGCATCGGCTTGCCTGCCGCTGCGCGCGCCCTTGACCAGGCGGGTCTGCTCAGCAAGGTTAAACTCACGGGTCTAGCCCCCGCCACCCTGATGAAGAAATACATTGAGGCCGGGCAAGCGCAGGACATCTGGTGGAACGTAACTGACCTCGGCTACCTCACCTATCAGGCCGCCCAACAGATCGCGATGTGCAAGATCACCGGCAAGGAAGGCGAGAAGTTCACCGCCGGACGCTTGGGTGAGTACACCATCGGCAAAAACGGCGAAGTGGTGCTCGGGCCAGCCAAGATCGTGACGCCCGCCAATCTCAGCGAGTTCAAGTTCTAAACTTTGAGGCCGCCGAATAACGACCTCAGGCACGAATTGGCCCTGCCCCCTGAAGAAGGTGCGCAGGGCCTCTTTGTTGCTGGCAGACGGCACAATCTTGAGCTTGCGTTGGTAAATCGGCTGCAACACAATAGTCCGGTCGAGTTCACACCAGAGGCGGTAGAGCAGCAATGCGTTTGTTGGGCTTATGAGTGCGCCAGCGGCAGAACCGCACGCTTGGCACTTTGACCTGCGTACGATCGTCTCGATGAGCATGCTCGTCGCGATCGTCCTGCTGCTTTGGTTTCAAGCCCCAAGCTTTTTCAGGATGAACAACGCTGTCAATGTGCTTGTTCAGTCATCCACTCTCGCCATTCTGGCACTAGGTATGGCCGTCGTAATGATCGGCGGCGGCATCGATCTTTCGCTGCCGGCGAACATGGCGTTGTCTGCCATTCTGGGTGGACTGTGGATGCAGGGGGGCGGATCTCCAGTGCTCGGGGTGGCCATCATGCTGGTGGCAGGGACGGGCGTCGGGTTCCTCAATGGCGCGGCGGTCGCATACTTGCAAATGATCCCGTTCGTCGTCACGCTTGCCAGTATGACGATTGCGACTGGACTGTCGGTTTGGCTGACCAATTCCGTCAGCGTTTCACAGTTCCCCGAAGTCTACTTCGACGTGCTGCTCGCACGCCCGTTTGGCCTTCCTGTCTCGGTCCTTGTTGCCGTCGTTGCGACGCTAGCTGTTGGCCTTGTGATGAACCGGACGAGGTTCGGCCGCCATGACTATGCAATTGGCACCAGCGTCCGTGCCGCGCGCGTCGCCCGGGTTCCAGCGCAGGCGACGCTGCTTGCCAGTTACGCCCTGGCGGGGCTGATGGCTGGACTATCGGCCGTGCTACTTTCGGCACGATTGGGATCGGCCTCGGCCAATATGGGGGTGGATTCGATTGTTCTCGATATTGTCAGCGCCGTTGTCGTCGGCGGAATAAGCATCTACGGCGGCGCCGGCAAGCCGCTCGGCGCCGTCATCGGGGCGATTTTCATCACCACGCTCAGCAACGGCCTCAACCTGTTGGGCGCTTCGTTCTATTTGTCGTTGGTGGTCAAGGGTTTCGTGATCATCGCCCTGATTGCGATCGAGAACATGGGGGGCAAGAAATCACCATGATGGAGCCCAACCGCAGCCTTGTCATGCAGGGAATCGCGAAGGCGTATCCCGGCGTCGTGGCGCTGGAGAATGCGGGTTTCGAAGCCTTTGCTGGCGAGGCGCTGGCGGTGATGGGGGCAAACGGCGCGGGCAAATCCACCCTCATGAACATTCTCGGCGGCGAGGTGCAGCGGGACCGTGGCGTCATCACGCTGGCCGGTCATCCGATCGACCCGGCATCGCCGCGCGAGGCGGCAGCACTCGGCATCGCATTCGTCCATCAGGAATTGACGATGCTGCCGACCATGACAGTGGCCGAGAATATCTTCATCGACGCTTTTCCGTTGCGGCACGGTTTGATCGACAGAGCTATCATGAACACGCAGGCCGCCGGACTGCTGAGCCGGCTCGGCGCGACAATCGAACCGGAGCAGATCGTCGAAGCGCTGTCGACGGGTGACCGCCAGATGGTCGAAATCGCCCGGGCCTTGCGGCGCAATCCTTCCGTGATCATCTTCGATGAGCCGACTTCGTCACTGACCCAGCCCGAGAAAGACAGCCTCTTCAGGGTCATTCGTGGCCTCAAACGCGATGGCGCGGTGGTGCTCTACATCACGCATTTCATCGAGGAGATCTTCGAGATCTGCGATCGCGTCACGGTGCTGCGCAGTGGACGGACCGTGGGTGGCGGCGCCATCTCCGGCATGACGTCAGACGCGGTTTTGCGTTTGATGCTGGGTGACGTCGTTACCACATCGGCCAAATCGCAAAGCCGGCCGCCCAGCCGGGATGTAGCTCTCGAGGTCCGTGGGCTGACCCGGCGTCCGCTGCTGAACGAAATCAGTTTTGACATCGGCGCCGGTGAAGTGGTCGGGATCTGGGGCTTGCTCGGCTCGGGCAGGACCGAATTGATGCGCGCGCTCACAGGACTGGATTCGATCAGCGCCGGAACGATCCGCTGGCGAACAGAAGGTAGCTTAACGCCGATCACGCCGCGTGCCCTGCATGCCCTGGCGGGCTTCGTCACCGAAGACCGGCGCGGCGAAGGCTTGCTCTTGCCGCGCTCTGTCGAGGACAACATCGCGTTGCCGAGCCTGTCGCGGTTGACGTCCAGGTTTGGTTTCATCGACCGACAACAACAAGCGACGCTCGCCACCAGCATGATTACCCAACTCGGCATCAAGGTTGCTGGTCGAAAGCAAGCCGTCAGCACACTGTCGGGCGGCAACCAGCAAAAGGTGGTTCTCGGCCGCTGGCTGGCCTGCGGGCCCAAGCTCTATCTGCTCGACGAGCCGACCCGGGGCCTCGATGTCAATGCCAAAGCCGAGCTACTTTCGCTGGCGTTGAAGCTCGCGCGCGAAGGGGCAAGTGTGTTGATCGTTTGCTCGGAGCTCGACGAGCTGATGCGGGTCTGTGATCGCTATCTGGTGATGGTGCGTGGTCGCATCGTCGCGACACTGCCCGGTTCGGCGGACTCTGCCAGCTTGATGTCAGCCCTGTCGCCAAGCACGGCCGTTATGGAGGCGGTGTCATGACGGCCGCAACTGTGCAGGAGTTGCCACGGCGGGCGCTGACTGATCGCCTTGCGCGGCATGGCTTCTTA
>JAYUAJ010000158.1:0-2108 GCA_043741375.1 Hyphomicrobiaceae bacterium
AGTCTTTCAGACTTTCTTCGAATCGCTTCAAGGCTCTAAGTCTTTGTTTGGTAGCGCTTCTTTTCGGAAAACCGCTTCACACTTTTCCGCAAGCGCCCTAGTGCCTGACACCCAGTCAGACGCGGGATCAGCTGGAGAAATGATCCCACGTGACCGTCACGCGGGCGCCAACCTTGGCGCGTTCGAACAGATCGATCGCGTCCTTGTTGAACATGCGCACGCAGCCGCTGGATGCCGCGGTCCCGATAGTCCACGGCGCGTCCGTGCCGTGAATGCGATACTCGCCGCCGGCCAGATACATCGCGCGCACGCCAAGCGGGTTCATGGGATGACCGCCAGGCACAAAGGACGGCAAATTCGGGTTCTTCGCCAGCATGTGCGGCGTCGGCGTCCAGGCCGGATTTACTTTCTTTTCCGAAATCACGGTGACGCCAGCCCAGCGGGCATCTTCGCGCGGCACAGCGATTGGATAGGCCAACGCATGGCCCTTTCCATCCACATAGTAGAGCCGGCGGTCGCCAAACGAGACCACGATCTCGCCTGGGTTGAATTTCGGGTTGAACGACATCGAGACGGCGCCGGCCGACATGTCGCCATCGTTGAACAGGTCGAACGACACGGCGCCGGGCCCGGCGGTGGAGTCCGTAACGGCGACATCTTCGGTGGCCTTGGTCTTGCGCTTGGCAGCGTCCGCGCCACCTGCAGCCAGGAGTCCGACAGCCAGTACAACGCCAACGGCCAGCGCGCTCGTTAACCGAAGCTGCTTCCAAAAAAGGTGCTGGGCCCGTATCGGGTTCATTCGAAACTCCTTTGTCTGCTCATGGCGGCCGCCCGATGGGTGTGGGTCGTTCCGGAGATCCTGGTGACGTGCCGGATCGCCGAACAAAACTATCGGAAATCCCCCATCGACCGCAAGACTTGCATCGGATCATGTCCACAACGGGCCGCTCCGCGATGCACAACGGCATCACCTGGCAGATCCGTCGCTTGGATGGACTTCGTGTCGAAGGCTATTGGGTTGCTGCGGTGACAGTCGCCGGCAGCGCATTCACGACGTAGACCGGAGCGCCGATATTTACGCGGTCATACAGGTGCGCGACGTCGGCGTTCAGCATGCGAATGCAGCCATGCGAAGCTGGCGAGCCGATCGATCCCGGCGCGTTGGTGCCGTGGATGCGATAGTTGGTCCAGCCGAGGTAGAGCGCCCGCACGCCGAGCGGATTGCCCGGGCCGCCGGGCACGGTATGGCCAGGGTTCCAGGGCGGCGTCCAGCTGGGATTGACCGCGTGCGAGGCGACGAAAGACTGGCCGGTCCATTGATTTTCCGGGGTGCCGACGGCCACCGGATAACGCAGGGCGCGGCCCTTGCCGATGACGTAGTAGAGCCGCCGCTCCTTGTTCACGATCACGATGGCGCCGAGCGGATAGTCCTGCTGGAAGCTGACGATCTCGGGTGCGGCCGCGGCAAATTTCGGCCCGAGGGGACCGACGACGGTCATCAGGGCTAGGCCAACAGCGACGAGCGCCACAATGCCTGAACGCCGGCGCTGCGATAGCTGCTGTGACATGGATGATACCCTACTGACTGAAACGATCCTGCAATCTGCGCGCACGGAACCCTTGGATCCTATGCCCGCGGCGAGCCATGCGGCGGTCAACTCTGCCCGGGTGGAATTTTGGCCATAACATGGCGACTTGGCAAGCAGCTTGGTGGGTTCGCTCCTGGGAGAACGTGATATTTTCTAGCATATTGAGTGTTTTGTGTCTGACCGGCCACAGCAACCGGAGGGCGCCGCGAGAGGATGAGTCTATTTTTGTTCTTTTATTGTTCTTGTTTTTGTTGACAAGACTCGTAGGCCGTTTTATAGAACGAACATCGAACACGCGGGGTTGGATTTGCCCCTCACAGACCTCTCTGCGTGCCCGCAAGTAACGAGTACCAGTAACGCGTGCGATCAACTCCGCCGCTGGCGGCCGGCTCGACGAAGGAGAGTCGCCAGCGGCAAGCAAAAAGTCGGGAAAGCGTCACCCCGTGGACATCACCCCCATACAGTCCCTTGAAATGGTGGTGGTTGCGCAGCGCACTCCCCGGCAAACAGTACAGGTAG
>JAYUAJ010000159.1:0-11838 GCA_043741375.1 Hyphomicrobiaceae bacterium
GGACAATTGCCTATTTCTGTTCGCTGCCGGGGCACCGGCTGGCTGGTATGGAGGGCAAGATCGCCATCGCGGCCAAGGCACCGCCTGCCTCGGTTGCCGAAGCCAGAGACATATCGATGGATCCGGCTAACGTGCCTGTGCCCGTCGGAAAGCGTGACGCAAAGACAGTCCGCGTGGATCTGAAAACGGTTGAAGTTGATGGCCAGCTCGCTGACGGGACGATCTACCGCTACTGGACGTTTAACGGCACGGTTCCAGGGCCGATGCTGCGCGTGCGGGTGGGTGATACGGTGCAAGTCTTCATCACCAATGATCCGGACTCGGCGATGGTCCACTCCGTCGATTTTCATGCCACAACGGGACCGGGTGGCGGCGCGGCCTTCTTACAAGTGGAACCAGGACAAACCAAGCAACTCGACTTCAAGGCGCTGTTGCCTGGTCTCTATGTCTATCACTGCGCTACGCCTATGGTCGCCCACCACATCGCCAGTGGCATGTACGGCATGATCCTGGTCGAGCCCGAAGGTGGTCTGCCCCCGGTCGATCATGAATTCTATGTCATGCAGGGCGAGATCTATACGACCGCTCCGTTCGGGCAACACGGCGCCCAAGAGTTCAGCGTCGAAAAGCTGCTGGCCGAGAGGCCAGAATATTTTGTCTTCAATGGTGCGGTGGGCGCGCTGACGAAACAGCATATGATGCACGCCAAGGTCGGCGAAAGCGTCCGCATTTTCATGGGCGTCGGCGGTCCGAACTTCACGTCGTCCTTCCATGTCATCGGCGAGATTTTTGATCGCGTCTATGAGTGGGGCAATGTGACGAGCCCGCCGCTTCTCGGAGTGCAGACGGTATCGGTGCCTCCCGGTGGCGCGGTGATCACGGAGTTCACGCCCCGTGTGCCCGGCCGCTATCTGCTTGTTGATCACGCGTTATCCCGTCTGGAGCGTGGACTGCTTGGTTTCATTATGGTCGATGGTGCGCCACAGCCGGACCTTTTCAAGCCCTACAGCGCGGCGAGCGGTTCCGGCCATTGAGCAAGCAGGTGCGTGGCATGTGCTTGGCGTTTGGCGGCGGGCCGATCATTGCATGAGCCGGCTCGGAAAACCGCCTGTTGATTTCGACGCCATGTTCCGGGCGGCATGCCAACGCATTTTTTGAAAGCACGGTTGAAAGCCGCTTCGGATTCATATCCAACCTCGGCAGCAACCTGCGCGACGCCCACGCCTTGGTGCTCAAGCAGGCGCGTGGCTAGTTGCATGCGCCAGCGCATCAGATAATGCATGGGGGAATCCTGCATAAAATGCGTAAAGCGCTCGGCGAACAATGAACGTGAAAGGCCAACACCGCTCGCCAAGCTCTCCACCGTCCAAGCTTCGGCTGGTTTGCCGTGCAGGAGAGCCAATGCGGCGCCGATGTGCGCATCGCGCAGGCCCGACAGCCAGCCAATTGCGTCTGGCGGCAAGGTAGCAATATGGCGTCGCAACACATCAACGAACATGAGCTCCGCCACCTTTGACAGGACTGTTTCACCACCGGACCTGGGAGCGGCAGTTTCTTCGACCGCCAGCCGGAAGAGTTGCGTGATGCCGCCTATTCCATCGGCGGCGCGCATATGCAGCATGCGTGGCAGGCCAAGGAGCATTGGGTTGAAGGGTCGCGCATCGCATCCAAGATAGCCACAAACGAAGTGGATGCGCTCACCGTTGCCACTGCCCGGACTGATCAGGAAAGGCAACCGGCGATCAGCCGGCCTGTAGTACATGTCAACATTCGGCGGCGCGCGCATGCCAGGCGTGGAGCACAGCACATGCGCATCGCCCATGGGCACAACCAGGATGTCGCCGGCCTCAAGACAGATAGGGGGAATGGACCCGTCCAGGATCTCGGCCCAGCCTGAACCTGACGCAACGGCATGCAACATGATCACATGCTCCGCATCCGGCATGATCTTGCTGGCGATGGCTGCACCTGCCGGGGTTTCCGCTACCCAGGGAGCGCGCTGCTCGACATCGAAGAAGATTGCACCAGTGAGCCGTACGGCTCGCAATACATCCGACAAGACGTCCACAAGGCCCTCCAAGGACTACCTGCAAAGTCATTAGGACGACTGATCAAGTTGATGGACGAGCAAGCAAGAAAGACAGCGGCTCGGTCATGTCGCGTGTAAAAAAACTAGCATACCGTGGGCCATTGAACAACGAACCCTGAAAACCAGTCACGGGAGAGCGTCATGTCCAACACGAGTAAAATTGACACGGACGACACCGCGGTCAGCAGATTGAATGGTGGCAATGCGGCGATTGCACCGGCGGCGCTCGCTACACTGCGCGCCGCACTGGCCGGAAAGGTATTCCTGCCAGGCGAGGCCGGATACGATCAATCCCGCACGGTGTGGAATGCGACCGTCGACAAGCGCCCCGGCCTGGTGGTGCAATGCGCCAGCACCTCCGATGTTGTCCAGGCGATGCGGTTCTCGCGCCAGTACGGACTTCTGGTTGCCGTCCGTGCCGGCGGCCATAACATCGCCGGTAAGGCCGTGGCCGATGGTGCTTTGCTGATCGATCTTTCACAATTGCGTAAAGTGACCGTGGAACCGTCAGCGAAAACCGCCTGGGTCGAACCCGGGGCGACGCTGGCTGATTTCGATCGTGAAACCCAGGCCTTCAACTTGACCGCACCCACCGGCATCAATTCCACGACTGGCATTGCCGGGCTCACTCTGGGAGGTGGTTTTGGCTGGACCACGCGGAAGTTCGGCCTGTCGATTGACAACTTGGAGCGGGCGGATGTGGTGACGGCGGATGGCACAATCCTTTACGCCAGTGCGACGGAAAATGCCGACCTTTTCTGGGCCTTGCGCGGCGGCGGCGGCAATTTTGGAATAGTGACCGGCTTCGAATTCCGTTTGCAGGCCCTTGGTCCGCAAGTCCTCTCGGGCCTGTTGGTGCATCCCTTTGCCGACGCTCCCCGGCTTCTGCGCGAGTATCGCAGTTTCGTGGCACAGGCGCCCGACGAGCTAACGGCTTGGGTCGTGCTACGCAAGGCGCCTCCATTGCCTTTCTTGCCCGAACAGTGGCACGGCAAGGAGGTGATGATCATCGCAGTATGTTTTGCGGGTGATCCCGGGGAAGGCGAAAAGGCCCTGGCGCCGCTTCGCAAGCTGGGCAAGCCGATCGCCGACGCGATCGGCCTCAATCCATTCGCTGGCTGGCAGCAGGCATTTGATCCGCTGCTTGTGACGGGCGCACGCAATTACTGGAAATCCCATGATTTTAGCGAACTCAGTGACGGGCTGTTCGCCAGGTTGTGCGACTTTGCCGGGCGCTTGCCGACGGATGAGTGCGAAATCTTCATTGCCAATCTCGGAGGGGCCATGGGCCGCGTGCCGGCCGGGGCTACGGCATTTGGCGGACGGGAAACCAATTTCATCATGAACGTTCACACGCGATGGCAGGACAAAAAGGACGATGCGCGCTGCATAGCCTGGGCCCGGGAGTTCTATGATGCGACGCGGCCGTTCGCTTCCGGGACGGCCTACGTCAACTTCCTCTCGGAAGAGGATGGTGAACGCCTCTCAAGCACCTACGGCAACAATTTTGCAAGGCTGTCCGAGATTAAGCGGAAATATGATCCGGAAAATGTTTTCAGAATTAACCAGAATATTAAACCTTAGTCTGTGGCCACGGAGAATGGCGAGAACGATATTTTCATCTGTACCTGGTTGCTGTGCAAGAATGGATCGCCTTGATAGAGATTAGGAGATTAGAGCTAACTTGGCAGCGACCTTAACCGGCAACTGTGACTTCACTACCGCACATGGCCCATCACGGCGAATTCCATATTCGTTCTTTTGGCGGCATCTTTAGGAGGTAGAGTTGACCGCCCACGATCCCACGAAGAATGGGAGACAAGCCTGCCAAGCGAGACCATCGTTGAAATTCATCCATCGTCGAAGGGGCTGGCGTCCATCTTCGACAAGGACATCCTGATCTACTGTATCTCAAAACTGATGCACCGGAAGAACCCGGGCGAAGCCATCGGTCAGGTGATGCGGATCACGACACAGGATCTGATGGTCGCCACCAACCGCCACACCGGCGGCATCGTTTATGAGCGGCTTGAGCACGCCCTCGCCGCCATTCTCGCCGCGGTGCAGAACCCGGTGTCAGACACCGCGCCGCGCCAGAGCGGGGTGGACGGCGGGAGGGAGCGCGCGGTGTCTGACACCCAGTCTGGCGCCCAGCCAGCGCCAGAGAGCCGCGCGGTGTCCGGCACGGCGCCGGACCTGCAGCCGGACGCGCTGCCGCCCGCCAGCGCGAAGGGCAAGCCGCGGCCGCCCGGCTGGTGGCGGCGGTGGCTGGGCGGGTAGGAGTGACAGACTGGCACGACGGCAAAGGATCAAGCGTTCGCCTCTCCTTATGGGGCGGAGGATGGCGGGCGGGGAGAGAGGTCGCCGCCTCGGTGCCTGCCGGTGGCGCGGTGATTAGGGAGTTCACGCCCCGTGTGCCCGGCCGCTATCTGCTTGTTGATCACGCGTTATCCCGTCTCGAGCGTGGACTGCCCGGTTTCATTATGGTCGAAGGTGCGCCACAGCCGGACCTCTTCAAGCCCTACAGCGCGGCGAGCGGTACTGGCCATTGAGCAAGCAGGCGCGATTTGCAGCGGCGTTCAAGAGGGGGTGGAGCCACGGGCGGCTCCGGCCTGTTTCGCTCGCGAAAATTGGGGTAACCAGCAAATCGAGCAAGCTCTTGCACATTCGCTTCTTCAGGTGGTGACTCTTGCTGCTCGCTCCATCTGGCGCCGCAAGTCCACCACGTCGAGGTCCTGGGTAAGGTCGACGTCGTCAAAGCTGACGATCTGGTCTTTCGCCACCGCACGCTTCAGTTTGACATTGTGCGCAAGGCCGATTGGCAACGCGCGAACCTTGAGGCTGCGTGCGGCCGGAATGGCCTTGGCCCAGACGGCAAAGCCGCCCTCTCCATCGAGGATCTCGCCGGCCTTCATGTCCTTTTTGGCGGTCGCCACCGCATCGGCTCGGAACACCAGTGATGAGCCGGTTGCTTCGTTGCGAAGCGTCGCCGAAAGCACGCTGATACTGGTTTCCAGGCCGATCATGTGGAACGGCCGCCACATCGATCCGTACCAGCCGGATGGATCGGTCAAGAGGCCATATTGCTTGAAGCAGGCGCGGGCATATTCGTCGCGCGCCTTGAAGGTGACGAACACGCCATAGCGGATGTTGTTCATCACCTCGCGGCCGTCGGGCTCCTGGCTGGCGGCGATATCGAGCAGGCCCGAACGGGCGAGCCGGCCGCCATCGGCGACGGGGCGGAACACGCGGGCGAGGTCGTGCACGCCGGCGGGCGGGAAGTCGAGGCCGTCTTCCGGGCAGTCGAGGCCGGTGCCGTTGGCCACCGCCGCCATCTCGATGGCCGCCTTGGTGCCGTCCGTGAACGAATTATACATCTTCGGATTGAAGTCGCCCTTGGCCACGAACTCTGGCGACCAGCCGAAAAAGCCCCAGACCGTATCGGGCGTGGAATAGCGGTAGCGTGGCTCGAAATTCATGCCCTTGCCGGCCGCGGTCAGCTCGAAGCCACAAGACTTCACCCAGTCGACCAGTTCGCAGATGATGGCCGGTTGATCGCCGTACGCCATGGAATAGACCACGCCTCTCGCGCGCGCCCGTTCGGCCAGTAGCGGCCCGCACAGCACGTCGGCTTCAACATTGACCATGACGACGTGCTTGCCGCTTTCAATCGCGGCCAGCGCATGGCGGATGCCCGCTATGGGGTGGCCGGTGGCCTCCACGATGCATTCGATCTGAGGGAAAGACGCCAGTTTCATTGCGTCATCGAGCACGCAGGTCGCCCCCGACTGCACCGCGCTGGCGAGACTGGACGCAGCATACGTCTCGGCCGGCCAACCGACGCGCTGCAGTGAGGCGCGCGCCTTGCCGACATCGAGATCGGCAATGCCGACCACGTGCAGCCCCTCGATGCGCTGTGCCTGCGCCAGGATCATCGAGCCGAATTTTCCCGCTCCGACGATGCCGATGCGCACCGGGCCTTTGCGTTCAACGCGCTGCGCCAGGAGGCTATGCAGGTTCATGGTGTTGCCCTTTCCATGCCCTCAGTCGTAGGCGCGGTGGGGCGTTGGAACAATTCAGAATTACGGCCTGATTGATTAGTAGCTCTAAATCATCGGTAGTCCGCTTCAATTGGGCTGAGCCCGCTTCAAACGCGCCGTGCGGGTGCTGGCCGCCACCCAGGTTTCGCGCTCCTTGTGCACCCAATCTATGAAGGCGCGCACCTTGGCGTGGCGCAGATGATCGTGCGGGCACACGATCCATTGCGTGGCCAGCGTAACGGCCGGCGGGTCGATGACCGGACAGATCAACCGCCCATCGCGCAGCTCGCGCCACATCATGAGATTGCTCTCCAGCGCTATCCCCATGCCGGCGGCGGCCGCGTCGATGGCCATGTGCGAGCGGTCGAACAGCAGGCGGCGCCAGCGCTGATCCGTCTTGACACCGACGGATTTCAGCCAGGCCGGCCATTGCACCTGCGATTTCACGGAGTGGATCAACCGGTGTTGGGTGAGCGACGCGACGGGAATGCTGGCCGCGCCAGCGTAGTCGGGGGCGCACACCGGCAAAAACCGTTCCTGAGCAAGACCTTCCACGAACAGCCCAGGCCAATGCCCCTCGCCATGCCGGATCTCAACATCGACGTCTTCACGGCTGAAATCGGTCGGCTCGTTGGTGCCGTCCAGGCGCAACTCGAGCTGCGGGTTGGCATCGAGGAACGTGGCGAGCCGCGGCAGCAGCCATTTGGTCGAGAGGCTGGGGGTCGCCCGCACCGTCAGTACCGTGACGGAATGGTAACCGCGGATGCGGTCGGTGGCCTCGGCGATGTGCTCGACGTCGCTGGCGATCATCTCGAAATAGCGCTCGCCCGCTTCCGACAGTTTGATGCGCCGACCGTTCTTGACCAGCAGCACACTGCCCAAGGTCGTCTCAAGGGCATGAATCTGCTGGCTCACCGCCGAAGGCGTTACGCCCAGCTCGTTGGCCGCCTTGGAGATGCTGGCGAGCCGGGCGACGGCATGGAACACACCAATCGCGCGCAAGGGAATGCTCATGGTAGACCTTTTAGCACAACTACACGGTCGATAAATTATACTGGATTGTCCTTCCCGAACAGCCCCCCTACGCTTTGCCACAAGTAGGCGAACTGACGAGCCAGACCCCCAGCGTCTCTTAGCTCGAAAACGGTTCGATCGGAGGGCGCGACCGGCGGTGTCGACTGATTGCATCAGCCGGTAGTCACAACACGGAGGAAAAAGGCATGCGCACGAAACTAACCCTATTGCTGTCGGTGAGCCTGGCGGCCATGACCTTGGCCGGAGGCGTGAGCTACGCCGCCGACGCCTGCAGCGCCTATCCGACCGGCACGGATGAGAAGATCGAGTCCACCGCCGTCGAAGGCAAGTTCGGCGCGGTGCCGGTTCCCAAGAAAGAGCTGCATTTCGCCTATGTCACCAAGACCCTGATCAACGAGTTCTGGCAGGGCGTGGCGAGCGGCATCCAGGTCGAAGCCGGCAAGTACAATATCAAGGTCGACATCCAGGCCCCCAAGGACGAGTCCTCGCTGGTCGACCAGCTGAACCTCGCCCAGACCATTCTCTCCACCAAGCCGGATGCGCTGCTGTTGTCTCCGCAGTCAGATTCCAACCTCGCGCCGGTGATCGAGGCCGCCAAGGCCGCCAACATCCCGACCGTGATCATTGACGATGCGCGCACCCCGGGCGCCAGCACCTATATCGGCACCGATCAGGTGGCCATCGGCGCCAAGGCCGCCGACTATCTGCATGCGATCTATCCCAAGGGCGGCAACGTCGCCCAGATCGAGGGCCAGGCCGGTTCGCCGAACGCCCGCATGCGGATCAAGGGCTTTGTCGATACGGCCAAAAAGCACGGCAATCTCAATCTCGTCGCCAGTCAGCCCGGCGAATGGGATCGTCTGACAGCCATGAACGCCACCACCAACATCCTGCGCGAGCATCCCGACCTGATCGGCATTTATGCCAACAACGATGGCATGGCGTTTGGCGTGTTCGAAGCTGTGACGGCGGCCAAGATGACCGATAAGGTGGCCGTGGTCGGCACCGACGGCATTCCGGAAGCCAAGAAGTCGGTCGGCGAGGGCATGTTGAAGGCGACCGTGGCCGAATTCCCGTATGACGAGGGCGTGCTGGGTGTGCAGATGGCGCTGCGCCTGCTCGCCTGTCAGCCGATCCCGCCGTGGGTGATTTCGCCCCAGGCCACGATCACCAAGGAGAACGTCAAGGATTTCCCGAATCCGCCGGCGTTCAAGCAGTAAGACTGATTGATTGGACTGGGCAGCGTACCAACGCGTGAGTGTTCGCCCAGCCCGAGACGTGAGTGACACGACGATGGGGTTGGCGGCCAGAGCTGACGAGATGGCATCGCCAACCCCGGCGCTTCGCATGACGGGCCTGTCGAAGGCGTTCGCCGGCGTGCAGGCCCTTGCCGATGTCGACTTCACGGTGATGGCGGGCGAGGTGCATGCGCTGCTCGGCGAGAACGGCGCGGGCAAATCCACGCTCATGAAGATCCTGTTCGGCGTCTACCGTCCAGATGCTGGCGAGATCGTGATCGACGGGCTCGGCAAAGTCTCGGTCGCTGATCCGCGCAGTGCGCTCGCCATGGGCGTCGGCCTGGTGAGCCAGGAGCCGAGCGTGGTTCCGCAATTGAATGTGGCGCAGAATATCTTCCTCGGGCAGCGCGGCGCCCTCACCCTCTCGCGCCGCCGCGAGGGTCGCGTCGCCGCGCGTAAGATCCTCGACACGCTGGCCCCGGCGCTGTCTGAAACGGCCAAAGTGTCCGAGCTGGGCATGGCTGACCGGCAGATTGTTGAAATCGCGCGCACGCTCGTGCGCGGCGGACGGATCATCGCCTTCGACGAGCCGACTTCAAGCCTGACGCCGGCCGAGCGGGATCGCCTGTTCGATATCATCCGTGCCCTGCAGAAGTTCGGCAAAGCGATCATCTACATCTCGCACCGCATGTCCGAGATCCAGACCATCTCGGACCGCGTCACGGTGCTGCGCGACGGCCGTGTGGTCGCCTCGGGCAAAACCTCCGAGTTCGGGCCGGCGGAACTCAACAACCTCATTGCCGGCCGCACGCTGGCCGCCGAGCTGGAACAGCGGCCATCAGCGACGGCGGCGTCTGCGGGCCAGGAACTGCTGCGACTGGAAGGTGTCGGCAACGCCCGGCTGCACAACATCAACCTCTCTATTCGCAGCGGCGAAATCTTCGGGCTGGCCGGCCTGGTCGGTTCGGGCCGCACAGAGCTGGTGCGCTGCATCTTCGGCGCCGACCCCCGTGACACCGGCCGCGTTCTGGTCGAAGGCGTGCCGGCCGACATCACCGGTCCGCGCAGCGCCATGGCGGCCGGCATCGCGCTGATACCGGAGGACCGGCGCGGCCAGTCGCTGGTGCCGATGATGACGGTGGAACAGAATTTCGGCCTCGCCAACCAGCAGGCCTTTTCCAACCACGGGGTGCGCCGGGGCCGCATGCGGCGCGAGGCGATCCAGCGCTTCATCGAGGAACTCGGCATACGGCCCAATCGCCCGGACATCCAGATCCGCGATCTCTCCGGCGGCAACCAGCAGAAGGTCGTGGTGGCGCGCTGGCTGCAGACCGGCGCGAAAATCTTCCTCTTTGATGAACCGACGCGCGGCATCGATGTGGGCGCCAAGGCCGAGATTCACGATCTCTTGCGCCGGCTTGCGGCCCGGGGCGCAGCGGTGCTTGTGATCTCCTCCGAGTTGCCCGAACTCTTGGCCTTGGCCAGCCGCATCGGCATCATGCGCGACGGCAAACTCGGCAAGATCGTCGACAATGGTCCGGGATTGACCGAAGAGCGATTGATGACACTGGCGTCGGGCGACGTCGCGGGGACGCCATGAGCAACAATACGACGCACGTCAGTCAGCCGATCCTTCCGGGCTCGCCCCTGGCGGCGCGCATGGACTGGATCCGCCAGGCCGGCGTCGCAGCCGGATGCATCGGGCTCTTCGTTATCTTTTCCATTCTCAAGAGCACCTTCTACCAGCCCGGTAACTTGCTCGACATCCTGCTGCAGTCCTCGATCAACGCCATCGTGGCCGTGGGCTTGACGCTGGTCATCATGACCAAGGGCATCGATCTGTCGGTGGGCTCGATCGTCGGCGTCAGCAGCATGGTGGCCTGCAGCGTGCTGCCGCAGGGCATCTTTGTCGGCGTGCTGGCCGGCGTGGCGGTCGGACTGCTCTGCGGCCTGATCAACGGCGTCCTGATCGCCAAGCTCAAGTTGCCTGACTTCATCGTCACACTCGGCACCATGAGCATCTATCGCGGTGCGGCGCTCATCTACACCGACGGCAAGCCGATCTATGGTATCGACAAGTCGTTCCGCTCCACTTTCGCGGGCGAACTCCTGGGCATCCCGACCCCCGTCATCCTGGCCCTGATCGTCGCGGTGCTGGCCTACCTGCTCATCCGCTACACGGCGCTTGGCGAACAGATCATCGCGGTCGGCGGCAACGAAGAGGCGGCGCGACTTTCGGGCATCGATGTCGACCGGGTGAAAATAGCCGTTTACGCCATATCCGGCGTGCTGTCGTCCCTGGCTGGCTTCGTGCTGGTAGCGCGCATTGGCGCCGCCGAACCCATCGGCGGCAACGGCTTCGAGCTGCAAGCCATCGGCGCAGCGGTGATCGGCGGCGCCAGCCTGTTCGGCGGCGAGGGCAATTCGCTCGGCTCCCTGATCGGCGCCATCACACTCGGCGGCATGCGCAACGGCCTGACGCTGCTCAACGTGCCCTCGTTCTGGCAGTTCGTCGCCACCGGCGTGGTCGTGATCCTGGCCGTGCTCGCAGATCAGGTGACACGCAAGCGGCGGTGAGCCGGGGTGACCGAAGCTGCCGTAGGGCGACGGTCGGCTTCGGTCCAGGTGCGGACCAAGTGCGACGCCTTAACGGCTGACTGAGAACCCCCACTAAGCACTCTCTCTGTGTAGAATCCGAGGGTGCTTGGGCGGCCGTTGTACGGCTATCCATTGGGGCGACGGCAGCTGACGGAACCAATGCGCTTGGGCCGCGTTTCCAACGCTAATCGGAGATCGAGTAATGGCTGACCATGCAACCATACTTAGACCCGTTCAGTTCCTAGCGATTATCGGCATCGCGCTGTACCTTGTACCGACCGGTGCCCATGTCGCCGAGTTGGCGAGCAAAATGGCGTTGGCGCCCGCCGACTATATGACGGCGCAGCAGATCTATGCGGGTTGGTCGTGGTTCGCGATTGTGATTTTTGCGGCGCTGGTGATCACCGCCGCACACACGTGGGTGGTGCGGGCCGATCGCATGGCATTCTTGCTGTCGCTGACGGCTTTCATCGCGCTGGCGGGCACGCAAGCGGTGTTCTGGACCACTACATTTCCGGTCAACGCCGCCACCCAAAGCTGGACAGTGATGCCTGAAGCTTTCGAGGCCGCGCGCCGCCAATGGGAATACTCGCATGCAGTCAGCGCTGCACTGACCTTTTTGGCACTCGTCACGATAGTTTGGTCCGCGCTTGTATCCAATCCTCAGAGTTACGAAATCGCGCCGATCCGAACTGAATGAGAAGCTCTGCAACGCCGAGTTCGAAGTGAATCAGACCGGACCGGCGCGGTGGAACACGCTGGAAATCTTGGAACGAACGGCGCACCGTTTTGAAATTCGGGTTCTTCACAAGGAACGCGCTTTGTCCAGACTGTTTTT
>JAYUAJ010000160.1:0-2106 GCA_043741375.1 Hyphomicrobiaceae bacterium
CGTGGCGCTGGCCGTGGTGGCGGTGCTGATGGTATGGCCGCTGACCAATATTTTCACAGCCAGCTTGATCGACAATCGCTCGGGCGCACTGACCCTTGGCAACTTTGCCCAAGTCTTGGGTCACCCGGCCTATCAAGGCGCGACCATCAACAGCCTTATCGTCGGCGCGGGCGGCATGCTGGGCGCGACGCTGCTCGGCATCCCGCTCGCCATGCTGACCACCCGCTTCGTGATTGCGGGTCGCGATTTCGTGGCAACACTCGCGGTGCTGGCGCTGGTCTCGCCGCCGTTTATCGGCGCCTATGCCTGGATCATGATGCTGGGCGCGAACGGCTGGATGCGCGCACTTCTGGCGGATATCGGAATCGAGTTGCCGCCCATCTACGGAATGTTCGGCATTCTTCTGGTGTTCAGCCTGAAGTTCTATCCATTTGTGTTTCTGCTGACGGCAAGCGGCCTGGGTGCGATCAGTCCGTCGGTCGAGGAGGCGGCAGAAAATCTCGGAGCCGGACCGTGGCGCCGCTTCTTCAAGATCACGCTGCCGCTGATCTTTCCGGCGGTCAGTAGCGGGGCGTTGCTTGCCTTTGTGCTGTCGATCGCCGATTTCGGAACGCCTTCGATCGTGGGCGGGAAGGTTCGCCTGTTGGCCACGACCGCGTTCGATCTGTTTACAGCGGAAATGGGCGGCAATCCGGGGCTTGCTTCGGCAACCAGCGTGGTCTTGATCACGATTTCCATGGCGGTAGTGGGTTTGCAACGCTGGGCGGTGCGCCGCCGTGACATTGCGGGATCGCTGCTCCGGCGCCAATCGCGGAAGAGACTCAAGCCATTGGCCTCGGCCGCGGCGCATTTCGTTTGTTATGCCATCGTCCTGGCGGGCTCGCTGCCGTCGCTGGTCATCGTCTTCACTTCGTTTCGCAAGACCAACGGGCCGGTATTCCATCCCGGTTTCAGCCTGGACAGCTATGCGCGGATTCTGGGCGAGGTGCCTCACGCCATCGCCAACAGCTTCACCTTTGCGACTGCCGCAGTGGTGCTGATCGCGATCCTCGGCACGTTGATCGGATACATCCTCGCGCGCCGTGACACGCTGGCGGTCGGCGCGCTCGACAGCATGCTGCTGGTTCCCTACATCGTGCCGGGCGTGGTGATGGGACTTGCCTTTGTGGTCACCTTCAATGTGCCACCGCTGCAAATCACCGGCACGGCGACGATCATTGTCCTGATGCTGTTCATCCGCCGGCTGCCCTATGCGGTGCGGTCAAGCGCCGCGATCCTGAAACAGATCAAGTCCGGCATCGAGGAAGCGGCGATCAGTCTGGGCGCGTCGCCCTGGCGGGCGTTCATGACGGTCACGTTACCGTTGATGCTGCCGGGCGTCATCGCTGGCGCGATGATGAGTTTCATCACTGCGATCAACGAATTGTCCAGTTCCCTGATCCTGTATGTCGGCCGCACCATAACCATGCCCGTGCGCATTTATCTGTCGGTACTCGACGGCCAGTTCGGCACGGCATCGGCGCTGTCAACCATCCTGCTGGCCGCAACCGGCCTCGCAGTTTTCGTCGTGTTCAGGATCTCGGATCGGAAGGAAAGCGCCTTCATCTGACCGGGCGGGCGACGTTGCGGCGAAGCCGGCAACGCCAACTGTTGAGCCCGATCGGACAATGGTGATGACAATGTCTGCGCTGCAGGCTGCCATGCGCGCGTGACTCAGTCGCCTTCGCGGTGAATGTTGATCACACCCACGTGCGCGAGCGAATCGCCCGCCAGGTTGCAACACGCCGGCGCGTCGGCGCAGCTGGCCGGTCCCGCCGCCTGCTTACCTGCCGTCGCGCGTGCGTACACGGTGCGCCCTTCCTTGATTGTCTGCAGCACCTTGATGCCGTCGGGACCAATACCGCATCAGATACTCGCGACAATCGCCTGAAATATGACGATTTCTTGATGGTAATCGCGGAAGATGGGCTAATTTTGCCGTAAGTTGGAGCAGGCCATAAGCGGACGTAAACGCCAAGCCGAGCCCTGAATCATTTTGAGCGATGGCCTATACAGAAATGGTACCCAATACGCGGGACTGTCCCTGGATCCTTTACGTGCAAAAAA
>JAYUAJ010000161.1:0-2104 GCA_043741375.1 Hyphomicrobiaceae bacterium
TTCACAACGGTGCCCGTCTGATCGAAAAAAGATAGCGCTACGGCAACAGCCAGCGGGCCATAAAGTATGATCAATACCAGGCCGGCAAAGACCCGCAACGCCCAAGTGACCGGCCACGCAAATGTCATGGCGGCCCCCCGTGCATGCGGCCAATCCGGGCGGCGAGTGCGAGCACGGCCAGCACTGCTGCCATCAGGATCACCGCCAGCGCCGAACCGAACGGCCAATTGTAGGCGAGACCGAACTGCGAATAGACGATGCGGCCGAAGGTGAGGCCCGTCGGTCCACCGACCATCTGTGGCGTGACGAAATCGCCGAGCGCAAGCACGAAGGTGAACGAGGCACCGATCACCGCGCCCGGCCAGCTCAAGGGCAACACGATGCGGCGGAAGGTGAGCCAGCTCGCCCCGCCCAAATCCGACGAGGCCTCGATCAGGGATTTGGGGATCCGCTCCAGGGTCACGAACAGCGGCAAGAGCGTGAACGGGAAGAGGATGATCGACAGCGTCAGGAACACGGCCGTCAGGTTGAACAGGAAAAATGGTGTCGGCTCGGTGATCAGGCCAACGGCCATCAGCAGTGCATTGAGATAGCCGCGGCCGCCAAGAATGGCGCGGATCGAGAAGATCTTCAGGATGTAGCTCATCAACAGCGGGATCACGAACAGCACCAGCATCAGGTACTTGGCACGGCCTTCGAGGCCCCAGAGCAGAAGTGCCACCGGATAGGCGACCAGCAGCGTGATGACGCCGACCCCCGCCGCGAGCAGGCAGGTGCGCAGAAACTGCGGCACGAACACCGCATCACTGAAGAAGCGGATGTAGTTGCCGAAAGTAAAGCGGTGCACGATCTCGCCGTTGTCGAGGGCAAAGAAGCTGTAGGCAAGGAAGCCCGCCAGTGGCAGGACGATTAGTAAAATGGGCGGCGCCCAGACCACGAAAGTGACCAGCACCCGCAACAATCGATCTTTCCAAGTATGATTGACGGTCTGCATTAGCCTCAACTCAGCAAGATGCGGCAGTCGGCGGCTCGCCAACCTGCGGTGATCGGCTGACCGTGGCTGAGGTTGAGCCCGGCGGCACGGCTCGCGAGCTTGATGGTCAACGGTTGCGCGGTTTCGCCTGTTGGCTGGATCACGATCTGAGAAATGGCGCCAGCGAACGTTACATCGCGGATTGTGCCGGACAAACGGTTCTCGAATTCAGGCCCCGGGTCCACCAGGATGGCCTCGGGGCGCAATGCGATCTTGACAGGCGTGCCGGCTGCTGCCTCTGCCACATCGGATTGATGCTTGGTGGACACAGAGAGGCGTCCGGCCGGCGTCTCCACGGAGCGGACAGCGGCATCTGGCGGCCCCAGGCGGCCTTCGATCAGATTGTTGTCGCCGAAAAAGCGGGCGATGTATTCGCTCGCCGGACGGTAATAGAGTTCGTGCGGCGTGCCGATCTGGGCGATCCGCCCGGCATCGAGCACGCAGATGCGGTCGCTCATGACGATGGCTTCTTCCTGGTCGTGCGTCACCAGCAGGAAGGTCGTGCGGATTTCGCGCTGCAACTGCTTGAGGAACACCTGCATTTGCCGCCTGAGCGCCGCATCGAGAGCGCCCAATGGCTCATCGAGCAGGATCAGTCGCGGTTCCAGCACCAGCGCGCGGGCAAGCGCCACGCGCTGCCGCTGGCCGCCCGAGAGCTGGCTTGGATAGCGCGCGTCGAATCCATTCAGGGCGACGCGCTCCAGCGCCTCGGCCACCTTGGGTCGCACAACGTCCGCGGCCGTTCCACGCGCCTCAAGTCCATAGGCGACATTGCCAGCCACTGTCAGATGCGGAAACAGGGCATAATCCTGGAACACCGTATTTACCGGCCGGCGGTATGCGGGAACACTGACGATATCGGTGCCCTCGAACAGGATGCGGCCAGCGCTGGGTTCGGTGAACCCGCCGATCAGCCGCAGCACGGTGGTCTTGCCGCTGCCGCTGGCGCCGAGCACGGTGAGGAACTCGCCATCGTTGATGGTCAGGTCAATGCCGTGCAGCACCTGCGTGCCGCCGAACCGTTTCTCGATGCCCTCCAGAACAAGCAAGGGGCGCTGCGTGATCGGCGGC
>JAYUAJ010000162.1:0-11830 GCA_043741375.1 Hyphomicrobiaceae bacterium
TGATGGGAATAGGCGCGACGCAACTGGCCCATGTCTGCGTGCTGACGCATGACCTGAAGGCTGCGGAGCATTTCTATTGCGAGGTACTCGGACTGAAGCGGTCCTTCGATTTCACCCGCAAGGATGGCCGTATCGGTTTCTATCTTGAGGCTGGCGCGCGCACCTTCATCGAAGTGTTTACGAACCCGGAGGCTCCCTTCAAGCACCAAGGCCAGGTGGATCATCTCTGCCTGGAGGTCGCGAGCCTCGACAAGGCGTTGGAGGCCCTGCGCCAGCACGGCATCGAGATCCGCGATGGCCAAAAGAAAAAGGGCGTCGACGAAACCTGGCAGGCCTGGATTAAGGATCCCAGCGGCACAAAAATCGAGCTGTTCGAATACACCGACAGAAGCGCGCAATTCGTCGGCGGCGACCGCGAGGCCAATTGGTAGGGGCGCGCGCGATCTTACCTCTCCCCGCCTTCTTGCTACGGTGAGACGGGGACAGGGGACGTCGTCAGCTTGCGGCCGCACCGCGCAGCGTGCGCAATTCGGCCCGTGTCGAGGGCATGATCGCGGCTGCCGCCGCCACCACGAACAGCGCCACCACGGCGGCCATGGCGCCGGCCACTGGTAGCGACAGGTCCGACCACCCGCCATGCCAGAACGGCGTCGTGATGCACAGGGTCAGGCCCAGGAAGGCCGTGCGCGACAGTACGATAGTGCTGAGCGGGGCAAACTCGCGCCGCATCCACCAGGCGAAATAGAGGATCGCGGCGAGTTCTCCCAGCGCCCCGCACAGGCCGAGCATGGCAAGGTCCATGCCGAGGCGCGCGGCCCACAGCGTCGGGATCAGCGCCAGGGCGCGGATAACGCCCGCAATCAGCAGCGGCCGGTTGTCGCCCGCCGACATCAGGAAGGCGCCGAACGGGGCTTGCAGCAGCCGCAGCGCCCACATCAGAGCCAGCGCGCCGGTGACTGATCCGTAACCGTCGTAATTGTGCCCGAAGGCCAGGCGAACGACATCGCCGCCCAGCATCAGGAACCCGGCGAGATAGAGCGACGCGGCCAGCACCGACACCTCAAACATCAGCGTGAAGCGCTCGTTGCGGCGGGCCGGCGAGGTTTCCGTGCCAGCCAAGAGCGGCAGCATCAACGACAGCCCGACCCGTACCGCGAGCGTGGCTGGCA
The DNA here is from genome assembly GCA_043741375.1 of Hyphomicrobiaceae bacterium. GTDB lineage: Bacteria > Pseudomonadota > Alphaproteobacteria > Rhizobiales > Hyphomicrobiaceae > JANYHF01. The sequence continues at coordinate 1,170 of JAYUAJ010000162.1, forward strand.
CCATGGTGACCAGGAAGGCGACCGTATAGCCGGCCAGCGCCTCCACGCCCTGATAGCGCGCAACGATAGCCCGGTCGCCCTGGAACACGGCGAGCAGCGGAATGGCGCTGAGCAGGATGGGCCAGCCGAAATGCAAGAAGCGGCGCAGTTGGTCAGCATCGAGCGCCAGCCGGTAGCGCGTCCGTGCGAGCAGGTGTGACACGGCACTGGTGGCCGCAGCCTGAATACCCGTGACCCAAAGCGCTGCGGTGTAATCGTGCGTATACGCGACCGCAGGCCAGACCGCTGCCAAGGCGATGGCCTGGGGTATGATCTCAACCAGCACCGCCGCACGGTTATCCAGCTTGCGCTGTGCGCGCCGGCAATCGAGATGCATGAAACCCTTGAGCAGTGGGATCAAGGCAACGGCGCGAAACGCCGTGGTCGCCTCAACCAGACTGAACGCCTGGGCGAACAACGGCGCGACCAGCCACAGCACCAGGCTCATCAGCGCCGCGCGCAGCAGCAGCACGGTATGACCATTGGCCAACAGCGCCAGATCGTCGTCCTCGCTGGCCTGCAGGATCAGACGATCGACTGCCACGTCGCTGACCATCTCGAACGTCTGCAGCGCAATCGTCAGCGCCGCCGCAGTGCCGAAGTCGCCCTTGGTGATAAGATGCGCCAACAGGATGTTGCGCAGAAAGCCGAGCATCTGCGCGCCGCCGAAGCCGGCCAGCATCAACAGCCCCTGATTCAACACGCGCCTGATGAGAGCCGTCTTGCGCGAGGCGGCCGCGCTCATGACGTGCCGTTCTTGGTTGCGCTCGCAGAGGGCCAGCCGCGCGCGAACGGCATGCGCAGGGCAATGCGCAGCGCGTGGCGCTGGATTGCGGTGCCGAACGCCTGGCCCGCGCGGCTGCCGGTCAGCAGCATGATACCACAAGTCGTCTGCATCCAGCGTGTACGCAAGGCCCGCGACCATTTGGTGCGGAACTCGCGCCGCGCCTGATAGAACGACGGTGAAATGGCGCCCTCGCTCAAATGGCGCAGATGGAAGTCGATGACATAGGCCGTATAGCCCATGATATCGGCGGCCAGGCACAGGTCGGCGCCGTAGAAATGAAAGCCCTTCAAGTCGTGCGACAGGCCGATGCGGGCGGCGCGCTTCAGCACCAGGAAATTTTCGTCCAGCGACAGCGCCCGCGCCGGCAGATCGCCGATCTTGCGGTTGTCGCCGTGCGGGTCGCTGATGCGCATGGCCAGGCGCCCGGGACCGGTGCCGCCGGCATTGCCCGCCACCGCCCAATCGGAGTCGCGCTGCTCCAACTCGGCCAGGCGGCGATCGAGATCGGCGCGGCCGTCGGCGATCAGCCGCACGTCCTGATGGCACAGGATGACATAACGACCGCGCGCCGCGTCGATCATGCGGTTGAGGCCATCGTAAGCCGTCATGGTGTTGGCGCAGGAATTGTCGACGTAGAGGTATTCGCAGGTGGAATCGTTGAACCCATGCGAGCGGAAGGACGAGAGCATGGCGGCGTATTCGGCGCGCCCGGTCACCAGCGTGCAGATGCTGTAACGGACGGGGCCGGCCGCTTGCGTGGTGGCGATCTCGATGGCGTCGATCTGCATGTGATGCATGCTCCCTATTGCGCCGGTTCGCCGGCGTCGAGATTCTTGATGGTGTGGGCAGCCACGGGTGCCGGCTCGTCGTAACCCGCCAGCCACGTCGCGCGGTGGCTCCACACCTCGCCCCACATGGCGGCTTGGGCCGTGCGGCCCAACCCGCTAGCGACGGCCAATCGTGAGAGCGGCCAAGCCATCAGCATGGCCTTGCCAAAGGCGCGGGCAGGCGCGCTCCAGTGCCGGTGCATGAGCGTGACTTTGGCGCGGAACAGTTTTTCGACCTTGCCGGCCTGCGTGCGCTCGGACGCTCCGCCATAGTGAATGATGGTCGCGGTGGGGGTGAACAGCGGGCGCGCCCCCAGTCTGGCCGCGCGCAGGCAGAGGTCGGCTTCCTCGCCGTACATGAAGAACGCGCGGTCGAAGCCTCCAAGCTGCTCCCAAAGCGCGCTCCGGATCATCAGGAAGCAGCCGGTGACGATGTCGACAGGACGGATCGCGTCGCGTGCCCAGCCGCCGTAGCCTTCAGGATTGAACAGGGGGGAAGAGGAAAACGCATGATCCAGCCCGAACGCGCGCGTCGTCATCGACCACGGCGTCATGCGCGCCCAGACGCTGGTGGGGTCGAGTCTTCGGTCGCCGAACAGCGTGCGGCCGCCCCAGATGCCCGCCGCCGGATTGGCACTGGCAAAGGTGGCAAGCCGGTCGATGGCGCCATCCAGAATGACGGTATCGGGATTGAGCAGCAACAGCAGCTCGCCGCGCGCCGAACGGGCCGCGAGATTGTTGGCACGCGCAAAGCCGATGTTCTCGGTGAGCGGGATCAATCGCACGCGGTCGCCGAGCGCATTGATCGCCGCAGCGGAACCGTCGCTGGAGGCGTTGTCAACCACGATCAGTTCATAGGGCGCGTCGCGGGTCTCGGCCATCACCGAGGCCAGGCACGCCATCGTCATCGCACGCGTGTTGTAGGAGACGACAATGATCGAGAGCAGTGGGGCAGAACCGCTGTCCGCAGCCGCACCCCCGCCCCCCTCGCTGGCGTGCGCCAGCTCGGGCAAAATATCGTGCCTGACAATCCTTACCATGGTCCAAGGCTAACAGCCCCGCTTGAAGTCTAAGTTAACCATCGGATGGCAAATGCGAGGGATTGGCCGGTTCAGCAAGCCAAGGTTAACGCAATGCTGCCAGGGTGGCTCAACGGCAGCGCACGACGACGCAATACGACGGTGGCGAGTAGGGAGTTCGAGCATGGCGGCATTCGACGGCATCGTTTGCATCGGTGGCGAGGACTGGTGGTACCACAACCGCGGCCATTTCGATTTCCAGATCATGCGCCGGATCGCCCGCGATGTGCCCGTATTGTTCGTCAATTCGCTGGGTGTACGCTTTCCGTCGGTGCGTGAGGGCGGGCAGTTTATGGCGCGCATCAAACGCAAGCTTGGCAGCCTCGGGCGCGGCCTGGTCCATATCGAAAACAACTTCCACGTCCTTTCCCCGCTCAGCGTACCCGGGCAGCTGGGCGAGAGCGCCTTTGGCTGGGCGCTGGCGCCGCAGATAATATTCTTTGCCCGTCGCATCGGCATCGAACGGCCGCTGCTGTGGTTGCATTGTCCAGCCGGCGCGGGGCTGATGGACGCCTTCGCGGGCGCCCCCATGGTCATGCAGCGGACCGACCGTTTCGAGGCGTTTCCCGAAGGTGACCCGTCCATTCTGGGGCGCCAGATTGCCGCCATGAAGGCGCGCGCGGATCTGGTCGTCTATTGCAATGCCGATCTCAAGGCCGAGGAACGCTGCCAGGTCGCCCGCTCGCTGCTGGTGACGCACGGGGTCGACTTCGAGCGCTTTGTTTCGGCCGGGACGTCCGCTCGCGTCCCCTCCGACGTCGCCTCGATCGCCGGCCCGCGCGTGGGCTTCGTCGGCGGACTCGACGCCCATACGTTCGATCCGCCGTTGTTCCTCGAGGTTGTACGCGCCTTGCCGCAGGCGCAGTTCGTCATGGTCGGCGGCTCGTCGTTGCCCGAGGGCTGGTGCCCACATCCGAACGTGCATTTCCTCGGCCGCAAACCCTATGACGAAGTCGCCAACTACATGGCGGCCTGCGATGCGCTGATCATGCCGTGGAACAACAGCGAGTGGATCAAGGGCTGCAATCCGATCAAGCTGAAAGAGTATCTCGCGGTCGGCCGCCCGGTCGTGACCACGCCGTTCCCAGCTTTGGCGCCCTATGCCGATCTGGTGCGCGTCGCCTCCGACGGGGCAGGCTTTGCCGCAGCCTTGGGCCATGCGCTGGCCACCTGGCACGATCCTGCCAAGCAGCGCGCACGCGTCGAGGCGGAGTCCTGGGACGCCAAGGCAGCCGAGGTGCTGGCGGCGTTGCGGGGTCTCGAGCAAGGGTCATCGAAGGCCCTCATGGCGGCGTGACGCACACTTCAAGTCTTTCTTCACCATGTGCGCGCACCATGGGGAACGGTCGGAGGGCTCCAGTGGGGGGGCCAGGTGGCCGTCTCCGGGGAGCGGATCCTTGCGCAGCCTTATCCTGTTCGTCGTGCTGCTGGCCGGCGCCAAGTTCGGCTATCAGGAGTATGTCTACCGCAGCGCGCTGGTCGATGCGCTGATCAACACCTACCGGCAGGACGCCGTCGAGCGCTGCCAGCAGGAAGCCAAGTCGCGCAATCTAGCGATTGGCTATTCGGCCTGGAGCAACCCGGAATCGCTGTCTCTGATCGTGGGCCCCTCGGTGCGCGAGGCCGCCAGCGCTGACCTGTCTGCCGTCGCCGTCACGCCCAGTACGTACCTGGTCCTGGTCGCGCGAAAGGCTCCCGCGGAAATCCGCTGCGAGTTCGACATCGTGAAACTGTCGGCAAGCGTTTATCAGCTGTAGCGATCAGGCGCTGCGATAGAGCAGTGCGGCGGGCTTTCCAGCGCGGTCGGTATAGATCACCTCCGGCTCGGTCAACCAGCCAGACTTGTCCAGAACATCCCGGCACACTGGATTGACATAAACCAGGCGGATCGGGCGTTTTCCACGCTGAGCGCTGTCGCGGATCTTGCCGGCTACCGCATCGAACAACGGGCCGCTGAACGGGTTGTACATGTAGAACACGGTGCCGCCGGTGTAGTCGAAGTCCACCGCGCTGCCCGACAACACGCCGTAGTCTCGCGCCTTTCGACCCTTGAGCGTTGCCAGATTGCGTTGCGCCGCTGCAGCGTGTTGCGGCGTGATCTCGACGCCGGCAGCGCGGGCAATAGGCCGCAATGCCGCCAGGCACAGCACCCGGCCGCGGCCGCAGCCAATATCCATGAAGCAATCGTCGGGTTGCAGCGGCACGGCGGCCAGCAGCCTGCGCAACACGTGGTAGGCGGTGGGCCGGCAGTCGTCTCCGCCGGTATCGATGCCCAGCATGCGGTCCCACACCAGATCGTTGGTCTCGGCTAGTGCGGTGCGTATGGTTCGCATGCTCGCGTCCCGTTGCGACTGACTAATCAGCCTAAGCATAACAAAGGCAGCCGCATGCGAATACCTGCAACTTTGAGTATCTACAGGTAATATCTGCACCACCCCAGGTCGTCTTTTTACCGTTCGTTTACCACGCCGGGCCGCCGAACCGGCTCTTAACCATCCACTAACCGTTCGCAGCTTAACCATGTCGCTTGCAGCAGCCGGCCCGTAGGCGCCGGCACTGCCTTGTGACGGCCAAGCGTGTGGAGTAGGCCTTGTCGGCTGGTGTGAAGTTCTCAGGCCATGTTGCGTTATGTTGCGTCCTGTTGCTCACGGGTGTCAGCGGTTGTTCGTCGGCCACCCAATTCGGCTTTGCCCCGGCAACCGATGTGAGCCTCGGCAAGCTCGACCGCATCTACCGGTTGGGCGTCGGGGACAGGCTCAAGGTCGAGGTGTTTGGCGAACCCGAACTGACCGGCGAGAGTGACGTAAACGCGTCCGGCAATATCTCGCTGCCGCTGCTCGGCGACGTGCCGGCCAAGGGGACGACGCTCGATCAGTTCTCAGGCACGCTGCGCCAGCGCCTGCAGCAAGGCTACATCAAGAACCCGCAGCTCAATGTCCAGGTGCTGAACTACCGCCCGATCTACGTGCAGGGCGAAGTTCGTCACGGCGGCGAATTTCCGTATAAGCCGGGCCTCAGCATCGCCGACTCTGTGGCGCTCGCCGGCGGTTACAGCTATCGCGCGGTTACAAACTCCATCTTCCTGCGCCGCCAGGGCGAGAGCGGGGGGCGCAGCATCCCAATGGACGGCAGCATCCCGGTGCTCCCGGGTGACAATCTGCTGGTCCAGGAACGCTTTTTCTAACCTTCGGTTGTCGCCATGAGTCTTCGTGCGTGCCTTCAAGGTTTCGCGGCACTGCTGGTGCTGACGTTGGCCATACCGCCCGCTGCGGCTCAAGAGATCGGGCAGGACGCGCTCGGCTATCTCGGCACCTACGCCTTCACCGATTCGCTGCGCACCTGGGACCAGGTGAAGGACTACAGCGGCGAAAGCGTTCTCGATCATACGCGCGATGGTTTCATAGCGCCGGGCGTAAGACTTCCCGGCGGCCATCTGTTCTATCCGTCGGTGCAGGCCAAGACGATCGTTGACGACAATCTCTTTCGCAGCCCGGACAAAGTTGGCGAACTGCGCTCAAGCCTGGCGGCCAATGCGGAGTTACAATCAAACCTGTCGCGACACATGTTCAAGTTGACTGCGGGCGGGGAAACCATCGATTTCAGGGACCATAAGAACTTAAACTTCACCAATGGCCTGGCGCGCGGTGACTGGCGGCTCGACCTCGACGCGGCCGATTCGATCGGCGGCAGCTTCCAAACCCAGCTCAGCCACGATGACAACTTCCTTCCCCCCGGTCCCGATATTGTCTCGGCAGCGGTGCCGGTCTGGACCAATCGCGCCGCGATTGGTTACATGCATGACGCTGGCCGTATCGCCTTGGCGCTCGGAACCGACTATCAGCGCACCAACATCTACGATACGCCGACGTATAGCGGCGGCATCGCCGATGAATCCAAAGGTGACAACGATATTGCGGGCGCCTTCGCGCTGCTGACCTACCGCTTTTCGCCTGGATACAAGGCCTTCGTTGCCGGCCGCATCGACCGTGCCTTGGCCCTGAACGAGCGGGCAGCTTACAGCAACAACAATACCTACAAGATGGAAGCCGGCATCAGCTACGAGCTTGATCCGCTGCTGAAGTTCAGTCTCTTGGCCGGTTACAATTACGTTAAGTTCGATACTGACCTGCAGTACAATTACGGCACGTCGATCTTCAAAGGCAGCCTGCAGTGGCTGCCGACGCGCCGCCTGACTGTAACGCTGGACGCCAGCCGCCAACTGCAACGCACAGTGGTCGGCCCGGAATTCGGCCAGCTCTCCGATACCGTGCAGGCCCGACTTCAGTACGATATCTATCATAACATCATCGGCCGCGTAGACGGTTCCCTGCAGCGCAACCAGTTCATCGGCAGTTCGCGCATCGATACGGTCTGGAATGCCGGTGTTTCGATGGACTATCTGTTCAACGAGAACCTCGCCTTAACCTTAGGCTACGAACATACCGACAGAGCTTCTACCGACAGCAATTTCAGTTACGACGACAATCGCGTCATGGCGACCTTGAAGCTCAGCCAGTAGTTTGTTTACCGGGGCAGCATGAGCGCTGAGGAAGACGAGAGCGAAGAGGGCGGCGGCTCCAGCCTGCCAAGCCTCGGCGACATCGCGCGCCTGCTCAAGAAGCGCAAACTGATCATCCTCGTCACCACCGTGCTGATGGGGCTCGGCGGTCTGGGTCTGCTGCAGCTGCTGACGCCGCAATTCATGGCCAGCGCCACCGTGCTGATCGATCCGCGCGATCGCAACGTCGCCAACATCAAGCAGGTGACCAGCGACCTGATCGCCAACAGCCCGACCATCGAGAGCGAAACCGAGATCATCCACTCGACCGGCGTGGCCGCCCGCGTCATCCAGGACTTGAGGCTGGGCGATGATCCGGAACTTCTGAAGCCGCCGGGATTGGGGCTGCTCACGGCGATCCGCAAAGCGATCGCAAAGTACACCGGCAAGGAACAGCCGGTGCACGCCGGTTCCATGGCCGAGCTGATCGAGGCCACCAACGACAAGGCCGCGCTTCCCGACAATCCGGTCGACTCTTTTGTGACCCGCGTTTCGGCCGAGCGCGTGCGCGACTCGTTCCTGATCCAGATCGGCTACAAGTCGAAAGACGCCGAGAAGGCCGCACGCATTACCAACGCCATCGCCGAGACCTACGTAAAAATGCAGGTCGAGTCGAAAATGCACGCGGCCCAGGAAGCCACCGCCTGGCTCGACAAGCAGACCGCCGAACTGCGCGAAAAACTCTATACGGCGGAGCAAGCGGTCGCCGCCTATCGCTCGGACCACAATCTCTTCAACAGCGAGGGCCAACCGCTCGACGAGCGGGAAGTCGGCCGCCAAATGGAACAGCTGACGCTGTCACGCAACACCACAGCCGAGGCGCGCGCGAAGTATCAGCAGGCGCGGCAGATCCTCGACAGCAACGCGGACATTACGACCATCGGCGAGGTGCTGAAGTCGAACTCCATCACGTCGCTCAAGGCGCAGGTCTCCGAGGCGCTGCGCCAGCAGTCGTCGGCAGCGGCGCGCTACGGGGCGCTGCATCCCAATATGATCAAGGCCACCGCGCAGCTGGAATCGACGCGTTCGGAACTTCGTCAGGAAGTCGAGCGCGTCATCACCAATTTGAAGTCGGAAGCCGAACAGGCCGAAAGCGCCCAGGCCGAGCTGGAAGCGAACTTGAATCGCACCAAAGACGATCTCTCCAGCAAGAACGGCAAGACCGTGAAGCTGCGTGAACTGGAGCGCGAAGCCACCGCGTCCCGCGAGATCTATGAAAATTTCCTCAAGCGCGCGCAGGAAACCCAGCAGCAGCAGAACTTGCAGGCCCCCGACGCGCGCGTTGTCAACCACGCCTCGGTGCCGGCAGCGCCGGTGTCGCCGAAGAAGACTCTCATTATCGCCGGCGGTTTCGGCGGCGGCGTCGCGCTCGGCTTGGTGCTGGCACTGATCACCGAGTTCCTGTTCCCCAGTTTCGTGCGTACCACCGACATCGAGAAGAGCTTCAAGCTCAGGCACATCACCACCATTGCGCGCTTCGACCGGGACAGCGCCGCTGCGGGACCAAACCTTGCCGAGTTGCGTACCATTCTGGTGGCGCCCCATTCGGCGCTGGCGCAGTCGGTGCGCACCATCCGTGTCGCGATCGGCCGGCAGCGGACGGGGCGGCAACAGCAGACCGTGCTGGTAACATCTGCATTGGCCCATGAGGGCAAGTCGGTCATCGCCTCTAACCTGGCGCTGCATTTTTCCTTGTCGGGCGTCCGTACCCTGCTGATCGATTGCGATCTCAGCGGCCACGGCCTCAGCCCGCTGATGCTGCCCCATGGCGGCACGTCGCTCTATGATAGCCTGATGTCACGCTTGCCGCTGCGCTATGCGATTGTGCGCGAGGCGGCCACCGGGTTGCATTTCCTGCCCGGCATCACCAAAGCCACGGGCTCGATCACGCCGGCCGAGTTGCTTGCTTCTCCGCTGATGGCGGCTGCGCTGAAAAAACTGGCGCAGGAATTCGAGATCATCGTGATCGACGGGCCCGGCTTGCTGCCGAGCGTCGATTCGCGCATTCTGGCCGAACTCTCCGATCAGATCGTCTTCGTGCACAAGTGGGGTGTCACCCCGCAAGCTGCCGCACGCCAGGCGCTGCGCGCATTGGGCCGCTGTCTGAGCAAGGTTACCGGCGTGGTTCTCAACCAGGTCGAGACCGATCAGCTGAGCAGCGACGAACCGTTGGCCGCCGATGCTTCCGGCGCTCCCGGCAAGATCCGCCGCGAACCGACCCTGGCGGCCTGATGGACACCTCCGCCACCAGCGACTATGGCCTTGAGGACCTGCCGGCGGAACCCGGCGGCAATGAAACGCGGCCGCGCTGGTCCCGCAAGGTTGCGATCGATCTCATCGCCTTCGCCGATACATTGTCATACTTGGGCGGATCGGTGCTGGCGACCGTGTGGTACCGCCACGCCGCCAATTTCTCCGGAGGCAACGGCGTCGCCGCGTTGGAACTTGCGCTGATGTCGGCCGCCGTCGGCCATTTCGTACTGCGTCAGCTCGGCCAATATGACGAAGCGCGCATTCCGGCCCTGAAGATCCACCTAGGCGAGTTGGCGCTGGCGCTGTTCCTGGTTTTTGCCACGGTGCAATCGGTCTCCTTTACGCTCGGCGCGGCGCAGGCCTTTCCGCGCGGTTGGCAACCACTGTCGCTTTTGCTCGGTGGTGGCCTGTTGCTCAGCACACGCCTTGCCGCCCGCACCTTTCTTGCATCCTACGCCCGCGCCGGCATGTTCGATGCCAATCTGGCCATCTACGGCGCAGGTGAGGTCGCACGCGCGGTGGTCGGCCACGTGGAGCGCGGCGGCTCCGGGCTGCAGCTCACGGGCATTTTCGACGACCGCACCGCAAACGCGATGCGGATCGATGCCGACGGCCTGACGATTGCCGGCGGCCTTTCCGAGCTGATCGAGGCAGGACGCGCCGATCGCATCGACGAAATCATCATTGCATTGCCACAGTCGGCCGGTAAGCGCATCGCCAGCATTGCGCGCAAACTTGAGCACCTGCCGGTCCGCATCCGGATCTGTACGCATATCGCGTCCAACCTGGTGGAGGCGCAACTGGCCGCGCACAAAGTATCCAGCGTAGGTCCGGTTGGCTTGCTCGACGTGAAATCAAAGCCGCTGATCGATTGGTCTCCGCTGGCCAAGCGGCTGGAAGACATTCTCATCGGCGTTCCCGCACTGATCGCCTTCGCCCCCGCAATGCTGCTGATCGCGCTCGTCATCAAACTCGACAGTCCGGGTCCGGTGTTCTTCCGTCAGAAGCGGCACGGTCTCAACCATCGCGTCATCGAGGTCTTGAAATTCCGCTCGATGCGCGTTGCCGATGATGGCCCGGTCGTGAAGCAGGCCACGCGGGACGATCCGCGCATCACC
>JAYUAJ010000163.1:0-11813 GCA_043741375.1 Hyphomicrobiaceae bacterium
ATGGGGGCGGATCGCGGCATTCTCATTCTCACTGACGCTGGAACCGAGCCACTGACCGTGGCCAAACTGCTCAAAGGCGTAGTTGCCGCCGAGCAACCAGGGCTGGTGATCGTCGGCAAGCAGGCCATCGACGACGATTGCAATCAGACCGGGCAGATGCTGGCCGCCTTGATGGGCTGGCCGCAGGCGACCTTCGCCTCCAAGATCGTAATCGCCGATGGCAAGGCGACCGTCACGCGCGAAGTCGACGGCGGGTTGCAGACGATCCAAGTCGCGCTGCCCTGCGTTGTGACAACAGACCTTCGGTTGAACGAGCCGCGCTATGCCTCTCTGCCCAACATCATGAAGGCAAAGAAGAAGCCGCTCGACATCAAGAAGCCGGAAGATTTCGGCGTCTCCGTCGCGCCGCGCCTCACGGTGCTGAAGACGGTGGAGCCGCCGCCGCGCAAGTCGGGCGTGAAGGTGAAGTCGGTCGGCGAACTGGTTGGACTATTAAAGACTGCGGGAGTGATCTAACACCATGGCCGTTCTTCTCGTCGCAGAGCATGACAACAAGTCTCTTAGTCCGCTCACGCACAAAGCGATGACCGCCGCCGCCGGTCTTGGGGGCGAGGTGCACGTACTGGTTGCCGGCAACGGCTGCCGGCCGGCCGCCGAGGCCGCAGCCAAGATGGCGGGCGTGGCCAAGGTCAAGCTGGTTGAGAGCGCCCAGCTTGAGCAGCAGCTGGCGGAAGAGATGGCCGCGCTGATCGTGCCCATGATGGCGGACTACGCCGCCGTGCTGGCGCCCGCGTCCTCCATCAGCAAAAGCTTTATGCCGCGCTTGGCGGCGCTGCTGGACGTGGCGCAGATTTCAGAAATCACTGCCGTACACGGAGCAGACACCTTCGAGCGGCCGATTTACGCCGGCAACGCTATCCAGACTGTCAAATCCACGGATGGCAAGAAAGTCATCACAGTACGGACGGCATCGTTCTCTGCCGCAGGCGAAGGCGGGAGCGCTGCTATTGAGCAAGTCAGCGCCCCGGCCGCCGCCGGACTTTCGAAATTCGAGCGCAACGAACTGTCTAAGTCCGAGCGCCCCGAACTCACCTCGGCCAAAATCGTCATCTCGGGCGGACGCGGCATGCAGGCCGGGGAAAATTTTAAGAAGTACATCGAGCCGGTCGCCGACAGACTGCGCGCAGCTGTCGGCGCCTCGCGCGCGGCGGTGGATGCGGGATATGCGCCCAATGACTATCAGGTCGGCCAGACCGGCAAAGTGGTAGCGCCTGACCTTTATATCGCCGTCGGTATCTCCGGCGCGATCCAGCATCTCGCCGGAATGAAGGACTCAAAGGTCATCGTCGCCATCAACAAGGACGAAGAGGCGCCGATCTTCCAGGTCGCCGACTACGGTCTGGTTGCCGATCTCTTCACGGCCTTACCGGAATTGGCCGCTGAGCTGGACAAAGTCCGCTCGTAACGCAATCAAACAGGACGACCCCGATGGACAAGCACTCTCCTAAAAGCAGCGTCGAGGCCGGCCTGGTGGCGGCGCAATCGGAGGACGGCAAGCGCGCCCGCGAAACCATCAAGACCGTGGGTATTGTCGGGGCCGGCCAGATGGGCACGGGTATTTCTCATGTCGTATCGCTGTCGGGTTACGACGTGTGCGTTGCGGATCTCGACAAGGCGCGCTTCGATCTGTTGCTGGCCAACACCGACAAGAACATGACCCGTCAGGTTGCCAAGGGTAAGATTGCCGAGGCGGCCAAGGTTACGGCGCTGAAGCGCATCACGTTCGTTCCCAGGATTGACGACCTGGCGCACTGCGATCTCGTCATCGAGGCCGCCACCGAGAACGAGGCGGTCAAGCGCAAGATCTTCGCCGACTTTGCGCCCAAGCTGAAAAAAGGCGCGCTGCTCGCCAGCAACACGTCGTCGATCTCGATCACCCGGCTGGCCTCGGTCACCGACCGCCCAGAAGCCTTCATCGGCATGCACTTCATGAACCCGGTGCCGGTGATGGAGTTGGTCGAGCTGATCCGCGGCATCGCCACCGACGACACCACCTTTTCGCTGGCGCGAGGCTTTGCGGAAACCCTTGGCAAGACCGTGGCGGTCTCGGAGGACTTCCCGGCCTTCATCGTCAACCGCATCCTGCTGCCGATGGTCAACGAAGCAGTGTATACGCTCTATGAGGGCGTCGGCACGGTAGAGGCCATCGACAAGGCCATGCGGCTGGGCGCCAACCACCCGATGGGGCCGCTGGAACTGGCTGACTTCATTGGTCTCGATACCTGCCTGTCGGTAATGCAGGTCCTTTACGAGGGACTGGCGGATTCGAAATATCGCCCGTGTCCGCTGCTGGTGAAGTACGTCGAAGCCGGCTGGCTCGGCCGCAAGACCAAGCGCGGCTTCTACGATTATCGCGGCGAAAAGCCGGTACCGACACGATAGGGACGGGCGCTGATACGCGTAGGGTGGGCTGAGCTTTTGCGAAGCCCACCGTCCAGGCCTCGGTCGTGGCAGTGGGCTTCGCAAAAGCTCAGCTCACCCTACGAGGCCATACCGGGGGCTGCTGCACCTGCAAAGGCATCGAACGCGGCCCAGAACTGCTGCCGTAGGTCGTCGCGCTCCTGCAAAATCTCGTGCCTGGAGTAGGGGATCGTAATCGCGCGGGCGAGTTTCACGCGCGCGGCATAGGCCTCGATGAATGGCGAATCCGCGATCGAGTCATCCCCCGCCAGCACGAACAGAACTGGCGCCTTGATGGCGGCGAGATGGGTGGGGACCGAAATCGTCCGCATGGACCTCAACCCCGCGCGCATCCAGCCGTTGGTGGGCGAGCCTAGCCCGAGCCTGGGCTCGGCAATCACGATGGCGTTGTTGCGCGCATAGCGTTCGCGGTCGGACGTGAGCAGGTTGTCTTCGAACGGCGCGGTCTCGCCGTAGTCGTCGCTGCCGTTGCGGACGTAGGCCTTGGCCGCCCCCAACATCGATGCTGCCGACGTCACCGCCCGCACCATGCCGCGCGACATTGGCAGGAGTTTCCGGTTGAGGCGGATCATCGGCGCAGACAACACAATGCGGTCGAACCAGAGATCGGGACGGGCGGCGGCGCGCAACAGGATGTTGCCGCCCATGGAGTGGGCGAGCCCGATGTAGGGTGGCGGACAATCGGGCAGCACGACCTGGCGCATGAAGCGGTTGAGGTCGTCGTCGTGATCGGAGAAATCGCCGATATGGGCCTTGCGCGGATTTGAAAGCGGCCGGTCCGAACCACCCTGGCCGCGCCAGTCCAAAGTGGCGACCGCGAAACCGCGCCGGCGCAGATCGGCCACCACCTCGAAGTATTTCTCGATGAACTCCGTGCGTCCGCCGAACAGGCAGACCGTCCCCAACCGCGGACTCTGATTGGCCTCCCAGCGCGCGTAGCGCAGCGCCAGGCCATCGCGAGTTTTCAAGGTATCGACCATAGCCCCGCTCGGCACGGGATTCTTGGCAAGTGCAACCAGCTCGCGCATGGCCATTTTGTACGTAGTCCCCCTAAATAGGGAACAGACAGGAGGGAACCTGTTCCCTGTTCCCCGTTCCCTAAGCCCTACCCCTCAGCACAGCCATCGCCTCATCGTACACGCGCCGGTCGCCTGCCGCGATGATCTGGCCGCCGTTGAGGGCCGGGCCGCCCGACCAAGTCGTTATGATGCCGCCAGCGCGCTCGATGATAGGGATTAGCGCGGCCACGTCGAAGCTCTGCAGTCCCGCTTCTATCACCAGATCGACCTGGCCGGCCGCCACCAGGGCGTAGACGTAGCAATCGCCGCCGTAGCGCATCATCTTGGTTTTGGCCGCAACGGCGTGAAAGCGCTCCAGTTCGCTGTCGGTCTTGAACAGCGATGGCGAGGTGCAGCCCATGATGGCCGTCGCCAGTCCAGCGCAAGGCCGCACTTTCAGGGCTAACTCGCCGAGCGGACCCGATGTGCGCGCGCCGGTCTCCGTGCTCCAGAACAATTCGCCGGTGAACGGCTGTCCCATCACGCCCAGCACCGGCAGGCCCTTGTGCGTCAAACCGATCAGCGTACCCCAGGTTGGCAGGCCCATCATAAAGGCGCGCGTGCCGTCGATGGGATCGATGACCCACTGATAATCGGCATCCGGACGGCTTTTGCCAAACTCTTCGCCGATGATGCCATGCGCGGGAAAGCGCGCCTCGACGCGGCCGCGGATCATCTCCTCAACGGCGCGATCAGCCTGTGTCACCGGGTCGAAACCGGCGGCGGTGCCGATGTTCTTGTCTTCAATCTGCAGCGGCTTTCGATAGTAGGGCAGGACAAGCGCGGCCGACTCCGTTGCCAGGCCGAGGGCAAAATCGAGCAAAACTTGATAGCTGTCGGGGAGTGTCGCGGCGGTGCTGGGCATTGGCATCCCTTGGCTGTCAGAACTGGGGCTGTCGGAACTGCAATAGTGTCCCAGGCGTCACATAGGAAAACAATGCGGCGACTGGCAGACGGGTTGACCTTGATCGAATCAGTCTTAACACCCATATATGGATCGTGAGTGTCGAGAGTTCTGCTCTTGCCTCATATGCCCTCTTTGGGCGTTTCCTCCCTAGACTTGGGCCGAACGGGTCTCCCGCCGGCCCATTTTTCTGGGTTGATGGCAACAATCCTCCCGCATCGCAGCATGGACGCAGGGTAGTTGGCTGCGGATCGAGCTACTCACTGCATTTCGCATATCAAATCGCGGCCCATGCCATTTTTGCATGCCGGCCTTGCATAGCTGGCCGCAGGTTTTTGGTTGCATTTTGCTGCATCGCACACTAAATATTGCAGTGCCGAACGAGAGCGACGCTCTCTTTCGGTGCCCTCCTTGGGCGTTTCCTCCCTAGACTTGGGCCGTAGGCAATGCCGACGGCCTTTTTTTTGCGCAGATTCTCGCCTCTCATTCGGCCGCAACACGCAGCGGCTGCAATGTTGCGCAGTAGTCGGCAAGGCCATCCGCCAGGCTCATGACGGCCGCGCGCATGGGCTCAAAGCCATCGGTCAGCGTCAGGTCGGCTTCGTTGGTGAACAGCGACCGGTTTATCTCCAATTGCAGCGCGTGCACCCCCCGGCCCGGCGCCCCGTAATGCTCCGTAATGTAGCCCCCGGCATACGGCCGGTTTAGGGCCACGGCGTAACCCATACCGGTCAGGCGTTGCTCTACCAAGCGTGTCAGCTCGCTCGCGCACGACGCTCCGAACCTGTCTCCGAGCACGAACTGTGCCCGCGTCTCCCCTGCCGAGGCCCCCTCCGCCGCCGAAGACGACGGCATCGAATGGCAGTCGATCAGAATGGCAAAACCGAAGCGCTCCCGGGCCTGTTCGATGAGGTCGCGCAAGGCGGCGTGATAGGGCCAATAAAACGTCTCGATCCGCGTCATCGCCTCAGCGACCGACAGTCGGCGGTGATAGATCTCCTCAGCATCACCGACCACGCGCGCAATCGTGCCTAGCCCTCCCAACACGCGCAGCGAGCGCGTATTGGCGAAACCAGGCAGCGCGTCGTCAAACAGATCGGGGTCGAGTTCATACGGTTCGCGGTTGAGATCAACATAGGCGCGCGGGAAGCGGGCAGCCAGCAGCGGCGCACCGAACGCCACCACACCTTGGAACAACTCCTCGACATAAGCATCTTCCGAGCGCCGCAAGCGGTCCGGACTTAGGCGTGACGCCGCGATCAAATCGGGCGGATAGCAGCGGCCGGAGTGCGGCGAGGAGAAAACCAGCGGCAAGAGCAGTTCGCGCGGCCGGTGCAGCACAAAGGCCGGCTGGCTCGAAGAATCATCTTGCACGCCAACAGGATAGGGCGCCACAGAGTGTTTCGAAGGCAAAAGATGCATGAAAGTGCATTCGCTCCGCACGTTGACCGCAACGGCATCGGCCATGTCGTCACCATGGCAAGCAGCGGCGGCGGAGTCCATGGCGGTACAGTAGGGTCGCGTCGGAATTTGTGGAGAGGCGTTACCGGAACGGCCCGTTGTTTCACTCCGTATTTACCATCATGCCTGCAGTGTGGGGTCTGGACGAGGATGCGTGCGTTAAGTTGAGGGACGAGTAGGGGCATGTCAGTATACGATTTTCTCGAGCGTCCGATGCAGCGTATCCTTTTGGCCGAGGACGACGACAGCATGCGCCGCTTCCTGGTCGGCGCGCTGGAAAAGGCCGGCTACCTGGTGGAATCCTACGCTGATGGCGCCCAGGCTTTCGCCAAGCTGCAGCAGGAGCCGTTCACGCTGCTGCTGACCGACATCGTCATGCCCGAGATGGATGGTATCGAGCTCGCCCGCCGCGCCGCCGAGATCGACCCCGATATCAAGATCATGTTCATTACCGGTTTTGCCGGCGTGACCCTGAACACCGACAACAGCGCGCCGAAAGATGCCAAAGTGCTGAGCAAGCCGTTCCATTTGAAGGATCTGGTTCGTGAAGTGGACCGGCTGCTGGAAGCGTAGGGCGGCTAGGCAGCGGGCCAATTCAGCTTCGGATACCGGCCGGGCATCAAGCCTGGCGCGAGGCTGGCGGGGAAGGCGATGCGGAATGGCGCCTTGTGGGTGGCTGCGGTGATGATGCCGCGTTTGTGCAATTGAGCCGTGACCCGCCGCGCCTTGCGCTCATCGACGCCAAGCAGACCGGCCGCGTCCTGCCGCAGCAATTCGCGATTGGTGAGGATAGGTCAAACACCAGTTCGTTGAGCTTCGGCCGGTGTTTGGAGCCTTCGGCATTTTTTGGCCAGTTTTTCGGGCATAGAAACCTCTGAAATGTCCCGTATCTATCGGGCATTCCGAGGACAAAGTCGAATGGTTCTGGACGGTTTTCTGGCCAGTTTTTTGGCCAGTTCCCACCCTTCCCTACAGCGCCACAAACCCCACCTTGGCGTGGGTGCCGTCGCAATAGGGCTTTGTGCCCGATTGCCCACAGCGGCAGAGCGCCTCGCCGGTGGTCTTCTTGATGGTGCGGCCGGTGCCGGAGCAGATTTCGAGGTTACCGCGCACGCGCAAGGGGCCGTTGGGCATCGGTGTGATATCCAATGGACCGTTCCGCACACTGAGCGCGGGCGTGTCGATGGTCGCGGGCTCGCCGCTGGCCTTGAAGCCGGCTGCGTTGTGCGAGCCATCGCAGAACGGCTTGTTCTTGGAAGCGCCGCAACGGCACAGCGTTGCCCGCATGCCGATGGGCGCGCCGTTCAGAACAATCTGCGCGCGCATCGCCAACGGACCGTTTTCGCGCACATTGACGAGGTTGACCTTCGGCGCAGACTCGGGCGGGCCGCCGTCGCGGCGCTCGTATTGGATGGCGCCCGACGGGCAGTTGTGGGCGACCGCGATCGAGGCTTCGAGGCTGTCCGCATCGGGATCAATCCACGGGCCCTGGACGTTGGCTTTGTAGACCTGCGGCTGCCAGAGCACGCAATAGCGCGAGTGGATGCAGCGTTTGGCGTTGAAGCGGATCGTCAAGGACTTGCCATCGGCGATTTCCACGTCTCCGTCGATCCGCGATGGCGCGGCGGCCGTCATTGGATCCGGCGCGGGTAGCACCGCAACAGCAGCGGGTGAGGGGGCTGCAGACCGATGTCCGGTCAGCCGGGCGGCGAGCCCGTCGAGCCGCGCCGCCACGGGCAGCAGCGCGGGCACATCCACCCCAAGCTCGCGGGCATCGGCCGCAAGCTCGCGCACGCGACCGCCCGCCGACAGCCACTCGCCCGGCCCCTCGATGGCAGGCGCCAGGCTGCGCAGCATGGCAAAGGTCATGCCGGCGTTGACGCCCGGCAGCGAGGGCGATGCGGGCAGCCGCGTCAACGCTTCGGCAACCGGCGCCATCGCCCCCATCAGCTCTATCGCTCCGTCCACCAGCACCTGCTGATCGGCGGTGCTCGGGTTGGCGCGGCCAAAGGCTTGCGTCAGCAGGCGGAGCATATGGCCGTAGAGGGCGTTGGCGAGATCGACCACGCGGGCCGACAGCGGCGCATCGATATAGACACGGTCGCGGCCATCGACCGGGCGGCGCATTACCGGGTTGGCCGGGACCGGCCGCGACGGCGCGAACGATGGATTTCGCGCCAGCGCCGCCTCGTACTCAGCCTTGACGGCCAGGAAACGCGAGAAATGCGACGTCTCCAGATGTTCGGGCGCGCCCTCGCCCTGCTCGACGACGGTGTCGATGGCGTTGTGCGCCGAGGCCAGGTCCTTGATCAGGGAAAGGCCCGGCAGCGAGACGACCGATGGTCCGATCTGATGCACGGCCGGGCAAAGGAACAGCGCCTGCTCGCCACTCTCGGCCGCCAGATGGTCAAGCCCGTCCCGGATGCCGCGATAGAGGTGGCCGACAGTGGCGTAGTCCTGCCCGCTCGGCATCATCCGGTGCGCGGGCACGAAGCGCGTATATTTCAAGGGGGACGCGAACAGCGGGCTGTCGGCGATGTCCGAGCCCTCGGGCCGCTCAAGGAAGATGAAGTGGTCGAGCGTGTCCATGGTGAAGGGCGCCAACCGGACGACGATGTCGGCCGGATGCAGCCCGGCCGCGATGGGAAAATTCTGCCGCCCCAGATGCGGCCGCCCGCCGAGCGCCGCCGTCAGGTTCGAAACCAGCGTGAGATGCGTCATCTCCTCGATGGCGACGCCCATGATCGCCCCGCGCCAGCGGCCAACCATGGCGAGGTCTTCGGGCGTCAGGCCCTCGTCGGCATCCCGTTTCAGGCCGAAGACGGCATAGAGATAGCAGCACATGAGGTTGTGCTCGATCTCGGCCGCCTCGGCCAGCAGGTACAGCACGTCCTCGCGCGTCTGAATGTGGATGCTTGGCTCGGCGGTCGCCATGGCGGGTCTCCTTGCGCGGGGAATTGACTGAGCACCATGGCTTTAGCACGGCTCAGCCCGACTGTTGAGCCAGCCGAAGGGTCAGGTGGCAGGCCGCAGGTACAACCACGCAATCAAGCGTCTGTGCCATGCGTTGCCGGCCGGTTTGGGCCATGCGGCAAGGATTCGACAACCCTTTTCAGTGTCGCGCTTAACCGGATATTGCCAGCCTTGCTATAATTATGACGGCTTGCGATTTTAGCGAGTCAGTACAAAAATGAAATCTGGATGGCGGTATACCGGCGTCGCTTGTTTGCTTACAGCGGCGGTTGCCGCAGGCATTGTTATCCACCTCGACGCTGAACGCAAAACCCACACAGCCTGGTTGCATCATCTGGTTGAGGCCAAGGCCATCTCCAAGCAAGAGGGTCTCAGGATCGGCAAATCCCTCGGCTCGATCTATGAGAATCTGCGAACCATCAGCCTGCTGCCTAGCATCCGCAAGATTGACCGGAACGGCGCAACCTTGGGCGAAGACGGGCGTGAGACCATCCAGCAGGTCTATAACAACCTTGCCAGCAACATCGCAGTGTCTGAAGTCTATGTGGTGCCAGATTCGCTCGATCACAACCGGATCAGTTTGAAGTCTGCCAAGCCGGAAGAGCCCATCCTCATGTTCGATCAATTGATCGTAAAGAGTGGGCAAGTGCTGCAATCTCTCATTTCCGCTGCCCAGACCGATAAGTCTGTCCTGTCAAACAATGCGCCCGAACAGGTTGAAAAATACGAATACGCCCAGTTGGAGCAGCAGTTGGCCTGGTTCGGATGGAATTATCCTGACCGCAAAGCGATCACCGGTCTTAATCTACCCATGCTCAGCGGCGCTGAGGTCATCACGTGCGACAATACTCACTTCCAATACTCACAGGATGACGCCGACCGCAAAGGTTTGATTTTTTCGGTTCCCTTCTATGACGTCAACGACCAGCTGAAAGGCAGCATCTCGGCGATCATCCTGACGCAGGCCTTGCAGGCGATGTTGCCGGACGCCACCTATGCCTTGTACGCCCCGCGCAACACTTTCAGCACCGACGAAAAGATGGATCCGGGCGCCGGCACGTTCGACGAGGCCATGCACGCAACCTCGATCTCCTACGATGCGACCTACTACCAGGCCATCGAAATCGCGACGCACGACCCACGTGGCCCCTGGACTCTGCGGGTCGCCCATCCGGCTGCGACGTTTTTCAACGGCGCCGAGTACCGCTCGATCCGGATGTTCGAGGCCATGGCGGCGGCGGTCTTGCTGCTGGTCACGCTGGTTGGACTCGGCTGGCTGTACCTGATGCGCCGCTGGAGCCGGAAACTCCTGCACAACGCGACCCATGACGCTTTGACCGGCCTCGCCAACAAAGTGCTGGCGATTGGCAAGATCGCCGACATGCTGAAGCGGGGCGCCAAACCGGGCAACGCCGCCATCCTCTACCTCGACCTCGATCGCTTCAAACCGGTGAATGATACGCTCGGTCACCACATTGGCGATCTGTTGCTGAAAGCCGTGGCCGAGCGCATGAGCAACTGCCTGCGCAAGGGCGACATGCTGGCCCGCATCGGTGGCGATGAGTTTGTCGTGCTGCAGGACGATCTCGCCAAGCCGGGCGATGCATCCTTCCTGGCCCAGCGCATCATCAACCGGATCGCCGAGCCATTCGATATCGACGACCACCAGATCGTCATCGGCACCAGCGCCGGCATCGCTCTCTCGGTCACGGATGGCATGGACCCCGAGACGCTGCTGCGCAACGCCGATCTGGCCTTGTTCCGCGCCAAGGCCAACGAGCGCGGCACCTGGTGCTATTTCGAGCCGACCATGGATGCGGCCCTGCGCAAGCGCCGCCGGCTGGAGATGGATCTGCGCAACGCGCTGGGCCGCGACGAGTTGGTCCTGCACTACCAGCCGATCATGAACGCCCAGGCGCAATCGGTCTCCGGTTTCGAGGCGCTGATGCGTTGGAACCACCCGGAATTCGGCATGATCCCGCCGCTGGAGTTCATCAGCATCGCCGAGGATATCGGCGAGATCGTTCCGATCGGCGAATGGGCCATCCGCCAGGCCTGCCACGACGCTGTGACCTGGCCCGCCCCGACCAAGATCGCGGTCAATCTTTCGGCTGTGCAGTTCCGCACCGAAACGCTGCCGTGGATCGTCGAGAGCGCACTCGATGAATCAGGGCTGGACGCCACGCGCCTGGAGCTGGAAATCACCGAATCGGTGCTGCTGACCACCAACGACAATTCGATCAAGATCCTGAACCTGCTGCGGGCGCTTGGCGTCTCGATCGTGCTGGATGATTTCGGTACCGGGTATGCCTCGCTCAGTTACCTGCGCGCCTTCACCTTCGACAAGATCAAGATCGATCGATCATTCGTCCAGGACATCTCCGGCGGCGGAAAGGACATCGCGATTGTCAAAGCCATCGCGTCATTGGGCATGAGTCTGGAGATGACAACCACCGCCGAAGGCATCGAGACCGAGGAGCAGTTCCAAAAGATTCGCGACCAGGGCTACACGCACGTCCAGGGTTACCTGTTCGGCCGCCCAGGGCCGATTGCCAAGACCGCCGCCATGTTCACGGCGCCGAAATCTCAGCTGGCGTTGGCGACCGCGTCGTAGGCCGCCTCCACCAAACGCTGGCGGCGCGGATCGATGCCGTCGTCGAAGCCCAACATGTGGTTGGTGACATATGCGAAAGCGAGCTTCGCCTCGGGATCGGCGAACGCGATGGCGCCGCCCCAACCGGAATGACCGAAGGCTTGTTTCGACGCGCGCGGCCCGAATTCGGGATCGAGGATGCGGAACCCGGCGGCGAAGGCGGTCGGATCGCCGGTGATGGCATCGGGTCCGATGTAGCGCGGACGGATGGCTTCGGCCAGGGTGTCGGGCCCGACTAGGCGCTTGGCACCGCCGACCATGGCGCCGTAAATCGCAGCCAGGG
>JAYUAJ010000164.1:0-5077 GCA_043741375.1 Hyphomicrobiaceae bacterium
TTGTTCTATCGCTCATGCGAGGACGATAACACAATGATTTGGGCCGGAGAAGGACGTAGAGAGAGGGAATTTGCGCAAGGCAGCTTTCACCACCCAGTGAGACAAAATCCCACTTTGTGCTACTGTCTTCGCAACTGGAGGGACCAACCCGCATGGAACGCCTCACCATCACCCTTACCCCCGCGCGGATGTCAAAGTTGGGCTGGATCAGATCGCGGCTGGCAAGGCCAAGTCATTCAGCGTTGCCCGCATCATCAAGGCTGGAGAGCGGTTGGCCGCCAAGGCGAGATAGTCCGCATGCCCGCAAAACCGGTCCCCGGATTGCGCGGGCTTCCCTACAAAGGCCACGTCATCTACGTGTACACGGACGTAAAAGTCACCATAGTGCGCGTCGTGCGTCGCGCTCGGGATGTGGCGGCGTTGTTTGATGCGCCAAACCCTACCCAGACCAACCGACAGCCCGAGCCGCCAAAAACGCCTGCACTTCAGCAGGTCCGATCCCCGCCGCCTCGGCCCCCGCGCCGACGTGCAATGCGGCCGCCGCGTTGGCGTAAGCTAGGGCGCCCGGGAGGTCTTCGCTGGCCGCCAGCACGGCGGCGAGGGCTCCGATGAAGGCGTCACCCGCGCCGTGGGTTTGAGCGTTTTCGACGGCGTGCGCCGGCAACGTGGAGCACTCCCCCGCGTGACACAGGGCGAGCCCATCCCCTCCGGCGGTGACAACAATGTTCGGCGCCAGGGCCTGGAGCTGGCGTGCCGCCGCACTGGCGCTGGCAAGATCATGCACCACCCCTCCTCCGAGCATTTCGGCTTCGACGGCGTTGACCACCAGAACGTCGGTGAGCGCCGCCATCTCCGGGGCGGGTTGGCGGGCGGGGGCCGCGTTGTAAACGACCCGTCCGCCGGCCGCCCTGACGATGCGCGCGGCCGCGACATTGGCGGCATCGGAAATTTCATTCTGCAGGATCAGGATTTTCGCCCGGCTCAGTGCGTCGGCTGCTTCGCCGATCTGGGCGGCATCGATAGTGAGGTTGGCGCCCGAAACCACGACGGCGCTGTAGTCGCCGGCCGCCTCGACCAGGGCCACGCTCATGCCGGAGCCGCGGGCGGCCGTTCGCACCAAGTCGTGGTTGACGCCGGCTTCTCCGAGGCTCTCGCGGAGTTTGGCGCCGAACTCATCGGCCCCGAGTGCGCCGATCATGTGCACCGTGCCGCCGTGGCGCGCCGCCGCCATGGCTTGATTGCCGCCCTTGCCGCCCGGTTTCCACCACCAGTCGGACCCGATCAGCGTCTCGCCCAGGCGCGGCAGATGCGGCGTGCGCAGCATGATGTCGTAGTGCAGGCTACCCACGACGGCTACGCCGATTCTTTGTTGCGCCTGGTGAGTTCCTTGTTGCGACTGGCGACTCCCCTCCGGGGAGCCGGCCGCCAGGCGCGTCGGTTGCTCGCTCATCGCTTGCTGCCAAAAATGGCGGCCTGTACCAGGCGATGGGCGGCGACGGCGTCTTGCCTTGCAAGCGCGTCCGCAAGTTTGGCCTCCGGCAGACGTTCGATCACGTCCAGCATATCCTCTACGGTGGCGATGTTGGCGGCGCATTCGGCCACCGGGTCGAGGCCGGCGGTATCGGGGAAGGTGTCGAAATAGATCGGCCCCTTAAAGCCGTCGCGCATGATCTGGCGCAGCAACTCGATGGTCTGGACGGTATGGACGGAGCCCACCATCAGGCCGTCGTCGCGCTTGCCGTAGCCATCGTTGAGATGCAGGCCGAGCAGCTTGCTTTTCTTCGCAATCAGTGCGGCCGCGAGTGCCGGGCTCTCATCGGCCTGCAGCACGTGCGCAAAATCCAGCGTGACGCCGAGATTGGGCAAGCCGACGTCCGATATCGCAAGCAGCGTGGAGGAAATATCCGACAGCAGGCTGATCGATCGCGGCTCGTTGGGCTTGTATTCGATGGCGATTTGGCATGTTGGATCGTGTGCCGCAATCTGCCGGATGCCATCGATCTCCAGATCCCACAGCTTGCCGTAGTCGGCTTGGAACGGATGATCGACGCCGTCCTGGCCGAGCCACAGGGTCAGCATGTCACTGCCGGTCGCGCGGACATCATCGACGCCCCGTTTGGTAATGTCGATGGCGCGCTGGCGTACTGCGGGTTCGGCGTTGGTGAGGGCGCCTGATTTGAACGCGGGATCGGTGCCGTATCGCATGGCAAAGCCGTTCAACGTCAGCCCGCGATCGGTGATCCGCGCCGCCAGATCGCGCAGCGGGGCGCCGGCCGCCTGGTCCGGATAGTTGAGGTCGATCGCCGACAACCCCTTGACCGACCCGGCGCGGTCGATCAGGTCCAGCGTGGAGGGTTTGGCATTGCGCCCAGGCCAGAATACCTCGGGGCGGCAGGCGAAGGAGTTGAGGCGCGAGGCGTAGTCGAAGCGCGGCATGAGGAAGCCCGATCAGATTGTGGCTGTTGATCCACAGTTTGCCCCATCTCACGGCGCTGCGCCACTCGGACGGCAGGCCAGCGGCTGCAACGCGCGGGTCTCAGGGCCGGTGGCGGGCTTCCCTGTCCGCCATTGCCTTCGTCAATACAGCCCGCCGGTTCCATCGGACAGGCTCGCGCCCTGATCCGTGCTTCCTGCGGCGTCGCCCTGGGCGAGATTGCTGGCATCGGGCGGATCGGTATCGGGCTTGAACGCTTCGACGATGGATTCTGCATCGTCGGCCGTGGCACGTGCGCCCGTATGGCGGTCGATGCGCACCAGCTTGATGCCGGGCGGAATACGGAACGGGACGGCCGGCTTGTCCTTCAGCGCCTCGATCAGGAAGTCGCGCGCGATCGGGGCGGCGACCAGGCCGCCGGTGGTCTGGTCGCCCATCGGCTTTGGTGTATCGTAGCCAACGAACACGCCGACTACGAGGTCTGGCGTGAAACCGACGAACCAGGCGTCCTTGGCCTGATTGGTGGTGCCGGTCTTGCCCGCGACCGGCTTGCCGACGGCTTTGAGCGCCGTACCGGTGCCGCGCTGCACCACGCCCTCCATCATGGAAGTGATCTGATAGGCAGTATGGGGATCGATCACCTGACGGGTGTCAGGATCGGTCTCGTCGGCCCGGAAATCGGGCTCGTCCTGGCCGTCCCACTTGGCCGCCTCGCAGCCATCGCAGATGCGCTTGTCATGGCGCATAACGGTTTTACCGGTGCGGTCCTGGATGCGGTCGATGAGCGTGGCCGTAACCTTGTGACCGCCATTGGCGATCACGCAATAGCCGGTGGCGACGCGCAGCAGCGAGGTTTCGCCTGAGCCAAGTGCCGTCGAGAGCACTGGCAACAGATTGTCGTAAACCCCGAAACGCTTTGCATAGTCGGCAATCAGGGGCATGCCGACGTCCTGGGCCAGGCGCACGGTCATCAGGTTACGAGAATACTCGATCCCGGTGCGCAGCGTCGAGGGGCCGTAGTACTTGCCCTTGTAGTTCTCGGGCTTCCAGATATCGAGGCCGGGGCCTTGCTCGATCTCGATCGGCGCATCGAGGATGACGCTGGCCGGCGTGTAGCCGTTATCCAGGGCGGTCGCATAGACGAACGGCTTGAAGGCCGATCCAGGCTGGCGACGTGCCTGGGTGACGCGATCAAACTGGCTGGCGGCAAAACTGAAGCCACCCACCAGCGACAGCACGCGCCCGGTATGGGGATCCATGACGATGATGCCGCCGCCAACTTCCGGGATCTGCATCAGCTGCCATTGATCGGGAGCTGTGGCTGAGGGCGCAACGTAGATGACATCGCCTGGCTGCAGCAGGCTATCGACGCCCTTGCCCTTTTTCACAGCCCATTTGGCCCCCTCCAACGACAATGACGCCTGCTCGCGCTTGTCCTCGAGTTTTCCGCCAGGAAGGTGGGCAGGCTGCAAACCGACGGTTGCCGAGTCGGCCGAAACGTCCAAGACAACACCAAGTCGCCAAGGATCGATATCGTTCCAGACGTCGATCTGGCCGAGCATCTGGCCCCAGTCGCCGGCGCTCGTGTCAATCTTGTTGACGGCTCCGCGCCAGCCCTTGGAGCGATCAAAGCGCACCATGCCATCGACCAGTGCCTTCTTGGCCAGCCGTTGATAGGTCGGGTCGAGCGTCGTGCGAACGGACAGGCCGCCTGAGAGCGCCTTTTCCTCGCCGAACATATCCACCAGCTCGCGCCGCACGTCCTCGGCGAAGAACTCGGCCGCAAAGACGTGGGGACTGACCTGATGGCTGTTGGTGCCGAGTGTCTTCTGCGCTAAGGCCTCGTCGCGTTCTTCCTTCGAAATGAAGTTGTTTTCATACATCTGCCCGATCACCCAGTTGCGGCGTTCCAGGGCCTTCTCGGTCTTGGTGATCGGGTTGTAGTTGTTGGGCGCCTTGGGCAGGGCAGCCAGGTAGCCGACCTCGGCCACGGTCAATTCGTGCAGTTCTTTGCCGAAGTAGTTCAGCGAGGCGGCGGCCACACCGTACGAGCCTTCGCCGAGATAGATTTCGTTCAAATACAACTCAAGGATCTGCTCCTTGGTGTAAGCGCTCTCGATGCGGAGTGCCAATATGGCCTCTTTGACCTTGCGGGTCATCGACCGCTCGTTGGTCAGCAGAAAGTTCTTGGCCACCTGCTGGGTAATCGTCGAGGCACCGTTCAGGCGCGTATGATGCAGCGCGTAGTTGAACAGCGCGCGTCCGATACCGAAATAATCCAGGCCGTTGTGTTCGTAAAAATTCTTGTCTTCGGCCGACATGAACGCATGCACCAGCCGTTTGGGCATATTGCTGATGGGCACGAAGATGCGCTTTTCGCGTGCGTATTCCGCGATCAGGCTGCCATCGCCGGCATGTACGCGGGTCATTACGGGCGGCTCGTAGTGGCGCAGCACCTCGTAGTCGGGCAGATCCTTTGAATATTGCCAGAACACGATTGCGACGGCTGCGGACGCGCCGATCAGCAGGACGACGCCGGCCGCGAAGGCGAAGCCCAAAAAGCGCAGCATCACACTGCGGCGTTTCTTCCGCTTCACTGTCGGCGGAATGAACGGCACGGCCATTGCTAGTCGATCCCAGAAT
>JAYUAJ010000165.1:0-25306 GCA_043741375.1 Hyphomicrobiaceae bacterium
GGTTGCCAGATCGGCCGCGGCTCAGAACTTGTGGTCGGCGCATCGCGGGCGGCTTGCGCGGCTCATCAGCAGTATGCGCCCCAAGGCGCCGGTCCCGCGTACCGAGCTTTACGATCCGTTGGCGCTGCGCGCGCTGATGCTGTTGGCGCTGACGGGTTTGCTCGCGATCACTGGCGATGCCTTCGCGGATCGTCTGGCTTCAGCGTTTCGCCTCGGCCCCGCTGTGGTTCTGGCGCCGACGCGTCTGGACGCCTGGGTGACGCCGCCGCCCTACACCGGAAAGCAGCCGTTTCTAATCGCCGATGGCAGCCAGTCGCTGACCCCGGACGAGCCGGCGGGCCGCCGCTACGAGGTGCCCGAAGGCAGTCAATTGCTGATCCGCGCTGCTGGTCCTGCGTTCGGCAATTTCACGGTCGCCAGCGCGCTGGGGACGGCCCCGGCCAACGCCGTTGATGCCCAGCCTAAGGCGGACGCGGCGACGCCTGTCTCCGAGTTCAAGCTGGTGCTCACCCGCAATGCCACCGTAAGCGTCGCCGACAGCGGCCGC
The DNA here is from genome assembly GCA_043741375.1 of Hyphomicrobiaceae bacterium. Classification (GTDB taxonomy): domain Bacteria; phylum Pseudomonadota; class Alphaproteobacteria; order Rhizobiales; family Hyphomicrobiaceae; genus JANYHF01. The sequence goes on from JAYUAJ010000165.1 coordinate 548, forward strand.
GTGCGCCAGTCCTGGATCTTCCAAGTCACTCCGGACCAGCCGCCTACGATCGTTCTGAACGAGCCGCAGAAACAGGGCGCCCGCGGAGCGCTGCTGCTCGATTACCGCGTCACCGACGACTATGGCGTGGCGAGCGCGGAGGCGGCGTTCGAACTGGCTGATCCCGCCAAGTCAAAGCCCCTGAAGCTGGCCGACGGCACCGAGATCGGGCCCATGGGCGAACCGCCGCTGTCGCCGCTGAAACTGCCGAAATCGGCTTCGGCCAAGGATATCAAGGGCAAGACCAGCCTGGATCTGGCGGCGCACCCCTGGGCCGGGCTGAAAGTGAAGATGACGTTGCGCGCACGCGATCGCGCCAATCACATCGGCGCGGCCGAACCGCCGGCGTTCACACTGCCCGAGCGCCCGTTTCAGAACCCGCTGGCGCGCGCCATCGTCGAGCAGCGGCGCATCCTGGCCTCATCGCCCGGCAGTTATCTGGACGTGCGCTATGCCCTCGATGCCCTGGCGATTGCGCCCGATGCGTTTCCCATCGAGCCGGCGGCCTACCTGATGCTGCGATCGGCCTATCGCGAACTCAAGCAGGAGCCGTCGAAGGAGCTGTTCAAGACGGTCGCCGATGAGCTTTGGCAGCTGGCGTTGCGCATCGAGAGTGGCAATCTCAGCGATGCCGAGCGTGCGCTGAAGGACGCCGAGGACAAGCTCGCCAAGGCGCTTGAGGAGGGCGCGTCCGAAGCCGAGATTCAGCAGCGGATGGCCGAGTTGCGCCAGGCGCTCAGCAAGTTCCTGCGCGAGCTGGCCGAGCAAGGCAAGCGCCAGCCGCAGCAGCAGGCCGAGCAGCAGAACGGGCAGTCGCTGAACGAGCAGGATCTGCAGCAGATGCTCAAGCAGATGGAAGAAATGGCGCGCTCGGGCAACAAGGATGCCGCCCAGCAGATGCTGGCGCAACTGCGCGACCTGCTCGACCGGCTGCAGGCGGGCAAGCAGGCCGGACAGGGCCAGGGCCAGGATGGCCGCAATGGCAAAATGCGCCAGTTGATGGACAAGTTCGGCAACCTGATCGGCAAGCAGAAGAAGCTGCTGGACGACACCTTCAAGCAAGGCCGCAGCCGCCGAAATGGTGAAGGCCAGGACGGTCAGGGACAGCAGGGTAAGGGGCAGCAGGGCCAAGGACAGCAAGGCAAGGGGCAGCAGGGTCAAGGCAAGGATGGCGCCGGCGAGGCGCAGGGCCTCGACGGATTGGGCGATCGGCAAGGCGATCTGCGCGGCGATCTCGACCGCATGATGCAGGACCTGCAGGGTCTGGGCGGCAAACAGCCCGACCAGTTGCAAGACGCCGGCCGCGCCATGGATGATGCTCAAGAGTCACTGAAAAACGAGGATCCCGAAAGCGCCACCGACAGCCAGGGCAAGGCGCTCGATCAGCTGCGCAAGGGCGCCCAATCGATGGTCGAGGAAATGATGAAGGGCCAGCAGGGCCAGGCCAACGGCAATCGCGCCGGCAACGGCGACCGCGATCCGCTAGGCCGCCAGTTGACCGATCCAAACGAGGAACTTGGCTCGAACAAAAACATGCTGCCGAACGAACTGGCCATCCAGCGCTCACGCCGCATCATCGAAGAGTTGCGCCGCCGCCTGGGCGAGACGACGCGGCCGCCGGGCGAGCTGGATTATCTGGAGCGGTTGTTGAAGTAGGCAGTAGGGTGCAATAGCGAAGCGTATTGCACCGCTTCTCGTGCAGTCGGTGCAATGCGCTTCGCTATTGCACCTACGGATCCTGCCCTACCGAAAGTGTTTGCCCAGCTTTAGCCCCTGGCCTTGATAGTTCGACTTCAAGTCGGCGCCATAGAGCACGTCCGGTCGCTCCGTCATCGGCTCATAGACCAGCCGGCCGATGGTCTGGCCGTGTTCGAGGATGAACGGCACCGTATGCGAGCGCACCTCCAGAACTGCGCGGGCGCCGCCGTCGGTGCTGCCAAACCCCGGATCGAAGAAGCCGGCGTAATGCACACGGAACTCGCCGACCAGGGGGTTGAACGGCACCATCTCGGCGGCCTCGTCGGGCGGGACGGTGACGGCCTCCTTGGAGGCGAGGATGTAGAACTGGTTCGGGTCGAGGATGAGCCGGCCGCGACCCTTGCCCTGCTGGATCGGCTCCCAGAAGTCGGCGGTGTCGTAGGCGCCCGGCTGGTCCAGGTCGATGACGCCGGTATGGCGTTTGGCGCGATAGCCGATGAGCCCTTGCGTCGCCGACGAGAGGTCAACGGACAAATCCACCACCCGCGCGCGTGCGTCCGGCTGCGGGCCGCGGCGGAAGCGCACCTGCGTCAGGCGCGAGCCGGTGCGCACCAGGATCGGAAAAGTCTGCGGGCAAATCTCGGCATAGAGTTTTCCGTGGTAGCCGGCCGGCATCTGGTCGAAGGCGGGCACCCCATCGGCGATGACGCGGGTGAACACATCGAGCCGGCCGGTCGAACTCTTTGGGCTGGCGCTGGCGGCGAGGTCGGGCGGCAGGGAAAAGCTTTCCAGGAGCGGCACGAGGTAAACGCAACCGGTCTCCAGCACCGCGCCGTCCTTGAGGTCGAATTTGTGCAGGACCAGGTCGTCGAGCTTGCTGGCAACGGTCTCGCCCGGACGCGGCAGAAAGCTGGCGCGGATACGGAAGGCTTCGATGCCCAAGCGCAAGTCGATGCTCGACGGCTGCAGCTGGCCCGCAGCGGCCGGGATCGCCAGCGTCACCGCCCCGCTCTCGATGAGCCGGGCGATGGCTTGGCGGGGGAGCGTGCCGTTGGCGAGTGGCGTATCGGGCATTGCGGACTCTCATGTTAAAAATTAACGTCAGCCCTAGACGACATTCAGCGAGCAGCCAAGCGCTGCTCGTAGGGTGCAATAGCGAGAGCGTATTGCACCGGCGGGGCACGCGAACGGTGCGTTACGGCTGCGCCTAACGCACCCCACGCTTACGTCGCGATCAGCGGGTTAACGGGGCGACGGTGCTGGTCACACCGGCACTTTAGCAAGCGATTGTCAGGTGCAATTGCGTCGCGTCGTGGCCTCGAAGCCGACGTTCGGCGACTACCTCCCTTTCCAAACCGGCGCCCGCTTCTCCGCGAACGCCCTTGGCCCCTCCTTCTGATCCTCGGACGCATACAGCTTATCCACCGTCCCGAGCTTGCGGCGGTTCACCAACGCCATGGCCTGCAAAAACGGCATGCCCTCAGTCTCCCGCATCACCTCCTTGATAGCGGCGAAAACCAGGGGCGGGCCGTCGGCGAGGAGCTGCGCGATTTCTCTGGCGCGCGGCATCAAACTCGCGGCCGTCGTCACCTCGTTGACCAGGCCCCAGTGCTTGGCCTCGGCCACATCCATCCAGCGGCCAGTGAGCAGCAGGTCCATGGCGATGTGGTGCGGGATGCGGCGGGCGAGCTTGATGGTGGCGGCGTCGGCGAGCGTGCCGGCTTTGATCTCGGGCAGCGCGAAGGTGACGTGCTCGGCGGCGAGGATCATATCGGCGGACAGAGCGAGTTCGAAGCCGCCGCCCACCGCCATGCCGTTGAGGGCTGCGATCACCGGCTTGTTGAGATTGATCAGCTCCTGCAGGCCGCCGAAGCCGCCGACGCCATAGTCCGAATCCGGCGCCTCGGTCCCCGCTGCGGCGCTTTTGAGGTCCCAGCCCGCGGAGAAGAATTTCTCGCCGCCACCGGTGATGATGGCGACGCGCAGTTCCGGATCATCGCGGAAGGCGCGGAAGGTTTCGCCCATCAGCCGTGAGGTCGGCGTGTCGATGGCGTTGGCCTTGGGCCGTTCCAGCGTCACTTCGAGGATGCGGCCGTTGCGGTAGGTGCGGACGGGGGCGGGCATGGCGGGAGCCTCTAGGAGGACGTGAAACGGATAGTGTGTATCTATACACTGGAAAAATGTCCGTCGAGGGCGTAGATTGGTCCGATGGACAGCCGTACCATCATTGCGGCGCTGACAGCCGCCGGGTGGCGGCAGGTGGCCCAGAAGGGCAGTCACGTTCAGTTTAGACACCCGGCTAAGCCGGGACGAGTGACCGTCCCGCATCCCAAAAGGGACATCCCTCCCGGAACCTTGCGGTCCATCGAAGCGCAGTCCGGATTGAAGTTGAGGTAACGTATGCGCCCCTACATTGCCCTGATCCATAAGGAACCAAACAGCAGTTTTGGCGTATCGTTCCCTGATTTCCCCGGCTGCATCAGCGCTGGAGACAGCATGGAGGAAGCGCGGAGCATGGCGGCAGAGGCGCTGGGCTTGCACCTCGAAGGCCTCGCGCAAGACGGGGACGCCGTGCCTGAGCCCTCCTCGATAGAAGCCGTGATGGCCGAACGCGAGAACCGTGACGCCGTCGCTATTCTGGTTGATGCGCCGCGCGACACCAGCAAGGCGGTTCGCGTCAACATCACTTTACCCGCCGATGTGCTGGACGAGATTGACCGCTATGCCGAGAGCCAGGGCCTGACGCGGTCAGGGTTTTTGGCAAGAGCGGCGCGGAAGGAATTGGCGGTCAGCACCTGGCGCACTGCCCCTAACCCCGCTCCCTGATGCGAAACGGCAAACTCGCTGGTGTCAGCGTCACGGTTGGATTGATGCGCGCGGGCACTGGCCCGAGGTATTCCGGCTCAAACCGGCGGTACAGCATCGCCAGCGCGAGCCCGTTCTCCAGCTGCGACAGCGCCCCGCCGATGCAGGCGCGTTTGCCGCCGCCGAACGGCAGGTAGCTGTATTTCGCCCGCGCCTTCGCCCGCTCGGGCGAGAACCGCTCGGGGATGAACTTTTCCGGCTCTTCCCAGTATTTCTCCGAATGATGCGCAATATAGGCGCACATCACCACCACGTCGCCGGGATTCACCTTGACGCCGCCGACTTCGTCCTCGACCGCGCAGCGCCGAATAAGGCCCCAGATCGGTGGATAGAGCCGCATGGTTTCCTGGATCACCCAACGGATGTAGGTGAGCTTTTCGGCCTGCTCCCAGGTCGGCTCGCCGTCACCGCAGACGCGCTGGGCTTCCTCGCGCACCTTGGCCGCCACATCGGGGTTCTGCGAGAGCAGATACAAACACCACGCCAGCGTCAGCGCCGTGGTTTCCGTGCCGGCCCACAGATACTGCTTCATTTCGTCGATCACCTGTTGGTGGTCGAACTCGGGGAAGTTGGGATCGGCCTCGGCCTGCTTCAGCATGGTCAGCAGCGTTTTGGTGCGGTGGTCGAGGTCGTTGGCGCCCACCACCTTGTCGGGGATCGCCCCCCACTCGTACATGGCCTTGTGGGCCTTTTCGTCCGACACGTCGGCGTCGGCGCCCTCATCCTGCTTTCTTGAGCGGATCGATTTGTGGTTGAGGACGTTGGTGTAAGCCTTGACCATGCCGAACACAAAATGCGGATTGAATGGCATTTCGCGGTCGAACAGCGCCTGGCAGACCATGTCGGCGGCCAGCGTCCAGGTCTCCTCGACCATCTCGATGGTTTCGCCGCTCTTGGCCAGGCCCGCCCAGCGGTCGCCCTTGGAGCGCAGGCTCTTCAAGAGATAGGGCAGATATTCTTCGAACATATTGGGATGGAAAGCGGCCTGCTGCGGCACACGGATCTTCTGCCAGAGCGCCCCGTCCACGGTGATCATGCTCTTGCCGAAGATCGGCGTAAGCCCATCGAAGTACTTGATATAGTTGGGCTCTTTGGTCACCAGCACATGCTTGAAGTGCTCCGGCTCGGCCAGGAACACCAGGCGCTCGTTGCCCATGTTGAACGATAGTGCGCCGCCGTATTTCTCGGCCATCCGCAGCAGCGTCTGCATGGGATTGACGGGGTCTTTCAGCAACGGCGTCAGCTTGTGCCAAATGCTGTCGGTCTCGCCAAGCGAGTAACCAGGTTGAGCGTGTGCGGTCATGACAACGGACCTAGCATCGGCGCGGATGCAAATCCATAGCCGCAGCAGCCGCAGGGTTAAGCCGGATCAGCCCTGCAGGGCACCCGAGAACCGCACCGGATCGCCGCCCGAGCGAGCTACCAACGCGCCGATGGCGAGCGGCTTTTCACCCAGATCGCGCAGCACCTTGAGGGCCGAGATCATGCGCAGCTTGTCCACCACCAGGACCATGCCAAGCCCGCAGTTGAAGGTCTGCAGCAGTTCCGGCTGGCCCATGGCGCCAGCCGCCTTCAACCACTGGAACAGCGGCGGCAGCCGCCAGCTGCCCAGATCGATGCGGGCCGCCAATTGGGGTGCCAGGACGCGGGAGAGGCTACCTGAAATACCACCCTCGCCGATCGGAATGGCGCATTTCACGGCTTGCGTGTCGCGCAGCACGGCGCGCACCAGCATGGCGTAGGCACGAGTAGGTTGCAGCAGGGCCTGGCCCAGTTGCAGACCGGGGGCAAACGGGGCGGGATCGCGGTAGCCAAGCCCGACCCCGCTCACAATGCGGCGGATCTCCGCAAAGCCGTGACCGTGGGCGCCGTTTGCGGCCAGGCCCAATAGTCCATCGCCCTCGGCGACATCGAAGCGCGGCAGCAGGGCCGGGCGCTCCACCATGCCGGTCGCAAAGCCTGCGAGGTCGTACTCGCCAGCGTCGAACACGCCGGGCAGTTCGGCAGATTGGCCGCCCGAAAGGGAAACGCCAGACAGCCGGCAACCTTCGGCCATCCCTGCCAGAAGCCGGTCGGCGATCACGGGCTCGGCAGTGCTGCAGGCGTGATAATAGTGGAACGACAGCGGCTCGCCGCCGTGCGCCAACAGCGCATTGGACACGCTGGCGACCAGAGCGGCGCCCACGGCTTCGTGCAGCCCGGTGGCCATGGCGATCTTCAGCTTCGAGCCAAGGCCGCCGCTGGCGCTGACCAGAACGGGGTCTTGGAAGCCGGCCGCGCGGGGGTCGAACAGGGATACGGAGCCGGAAAAGCGCGGATCGGCGCCGGCGCGCTTGGTGTGCTGGGCATACTGGGCAGCGCGGTCGAAGCCCGCAGACCCGTGGTCGGGCGTTGCGCCAACAATTGTAAGTTGCACAGAGGAACTGGAACGCATGGGGCGAGTGCTCGTGACGGATGACCGCTGGGACAAGTCCATCACTGACTTTAGCAGAGGGTTGTTAAAAAATAGATGATGTTACGCCGTAGCAGCGCTTCGGGTAGCCGCGATGTTGCCACCGGGACCGGTTAGGCCGCTCCAATTGCCGGTGTGTTGGCGGCCGGTTGAGCTTGACGCCGCTGGCGGCATTGCGCCAGTTGGCTGACACGAGTGCGGGAGGCCGGGACGAGGCAATGGATTTGGCTGTTCTTCGAACAACTGCGCGGGGGCTGGTTGCACTGGCGGTGGCCGGATGCGTCGCGTCGGCACATGCAGCGTCACCCTACGTGGTCGGCAACTACCCGGTCGATGCAACAGCAACCGATGCCGTTGCCGCCAAGGCGCAAGGTATGGCGGATGCCCAGAAGGGCGCGCTGCGCTACCTCATGAAACGGCTGGTGGATGTGTCGGCGTATCGCCAGCTGCCGCAGTTGGCGCCCGCCGCCGTCGAAGCGCTGGTTGAATCGGTATCGGTTCGCGCGGAACAGAATTCGCCGACAGAATACGTGGCGACGCTCGATTTCGGGTTTCGCGTCGGCGCGGTCAGGCAGCTGCTACAACAGAACGGATTGCCGTTTCTCGATAAGCAAGCGCCGCTCTTGACCGTCATTCCGGTCTATGCCGCGCCAGCTGGGACTGCCGCGCCTGTCTCGCAGACCGAAGGCCAGCGCATCTGGCGTCAAGCTTGGATCGGCCTCGATCTCGGCCATGCCCTCACTCCGGTCAAGCTTGCGGTCGCCGGCCCGTCCTCGACCAACGAGAATTTTATCAAGCTCGCTGCCGGCGACCGCAGCAAGCTTGGCGTGGTGCAGGCTGAATCTAGTGCCGATAAATTGCTGCTAGCGATTGCCTCGCCCTCGCGCGACGGCAAAAAGCTCAATGTCACGCTGATCGGCGAGGATTGGACCGGTGCGCTCGAATTGCGCCGCAGCTATTTGCTTTACTACAATGATATGAGCTATACGGCCGAATTCGCTTCGGTCATTGCGCTGGGCGTGCTGGAAGGCCGCTGGAAGAAGAACCAGGGGCTGGACGGCTCTGGCGCGGCGGACGCAGGCGCTCCCAATTGGTCGACCACAGCCTCGGAAGGATCGAGCGCCCTGCCGGAAAATGTGCGTCTCACGGCGCAGTTCGCGTCACTGCAGGAATGGCAGTCCATGCGCTCCCGGCTCGGCCAGGTCGCCGGCTTGCAGAATATCAACGTGGGCGCGCTCTCTTCGCGCGGCGCCGAAGTCGAAATCGCCTATCCCGGCGGCGCCAGCGCCCTGCAACAGCGCCTCGAAGGCGAAGGCCTGCAGCTCGCCAATGCTGGCGGGCGCCTGGTCCTGCGGGTGGCGAATTAAGGCTGTTGTCATCCCGAATGCGCTGTGCTGACCTCTGTCTCCACGCAACCGTCCATCGGCACCTTCGTGCATCTCCCCAATCTGTTGACATTGCTGCGCATTCTGCTCGTTCCACTCACCATCTGGTTGATTGTGGCGGACGAATTGCGCGGCGCGTTCCTGATTTTTCTGATGGCCGGAGCGACTGACGCGCTTGATGGCTTCATTGCCAAGCGCTTTGGTTGGACGACCGAACTTGGCTCGTATCTCGACCCGTTGGCCGACAAGCTGCTTCTGGTCAGCAGCTACGTTGCGCTCGGCCTACGCGCGCTCCTGCCCGCCTGGCTGGTTATCCTGGTGGTCAGCCGCGATATCATGATCGTGTCGGCGATCCTGCTGTCCGTGGTGGTCGGTCCGCGCGTCGTTATGCGCCCGCTGACCATCAGCAAGCTCAATACCGTGGCCCAGATCGGGCTGGCGCTGCTGGTGCTCGCCAACACGGGATTTTCACTCGGGTGGGAGACGCTGAAGACGACCCTGATCTATCTGACAGCGGCCTTCACGGCGGCGTCGGCCGGAGCCTATCTGTGGGCCTGGCTGCAATCCACCAACCGGCCCGGCAGTCTGGACGAGCGGCCTTGAGCAGCAAGGCTCAGCAGCTGGTATTCGACCTCCGGCATCGCAGCGCGCTCGGGTTGGAAGACTTCATGGTCAGCGCCAGCAACGAGGCGGCGGTGCGCGTCATCGACAGCTGGCCGAACTGGCCGCATCCCTCGATGGTGCTGGCCGGGCCGGAAGGCAGCGGTAAGACCCATCTTGCCAACGTTTGGCGCCAGACGGCGGCCGCCGAATTGATCCCCGCAACTGAGCTGGCCGATGGCAAGACGCTGACCGAGGCGCGTAGCATCGTGGTCGAGGACGCCGATCGCGGCATCGGCTCTGAGCGGGCGCTGTTTCACCTGATGAACCTCGCTCGCGAGCATGGCGGCAATCTGCTGATCACGGGCCGGACGCCACCCGGCGATTGGGCCGTGACGCTGCCGGACCTGCGCTCGCGCCTGCGCGCCTGCCCGGCGATACAACTCGGCGAACCCGACGAGAGCCTGCTCGGTCTCGTGCTGGTGAAGTTGCTGCACGATCGCCAGCTGCCCGCCACGCCGGCCGCCGTGGCGTATCTCAGCCGGCACCTCGACCGCTCCATGTCCGCCGCCATCGCAGTGGTCGAGGCCATCGACAAGCTGCTGTGGGACAAGCCGAGCGAAATCACTCGCGACGTGGCGCGGCGCGCACTTGCGGCCATCGGGAAAACCGACGAGGGGGAATAAGGATGCCTAAGGCAAATTCCAGTGATCAGAAACAGCAAGACTGCGGAAAGAAAATTTGCCCCGAGTGCGGACGCGGTTTTCTGGGCAATGGCTGGGACGGGATCGATGCTCATTGGCGTTCACGACATGAACACTAAATCTCGTACGAAGAAGCATGGCCCCTCATTAAGAGCGGAAAATATCACTCAAAGGGGCTCTGAGACTCCGCACGCATTTACCACCGTCGCTCCTTAACTACGCCCCGTACCCCTCATCCGGCCTTCGGCCACCTTCTCCCCATGGGAGAAGGGGATTCAGCCTCACCCGCCTTACTCTAGGGTGAATCCCTTCTCCTATAGGGAGAAGGTGGCCGAAGGCCGGATGAGGGGTACAGAGGGAAATAGTCGTCCTCACTCGTGCCGCCGCCTGGTCGCCGCAACCACATGACCGGCGCGGGGCCGTTAACCCGGAAAGCGCGCCGAGCTATGGCGTGCCCGGTGATCGGTGAGGCAAGCCACATTCGCGCCGCGTTTGACCACTAGCGCTGATATCGGCTGCGCGACACGAGCCCGGGCCACCACAAGTTGCCGCGTTACTGGGGGATTTCATGTTTCAGCGCAAATCTGAATTGCAGACCTATACGCCCACGCCGAGCGCCGCGCCCGAACCGCAAGTGGGGACGATCCTTCCGCCGACCGGACGGGACGACTGGCGCAACAATGTCGCGGACCCGCGACAGAACCCACGACATGCCGTCGAGGCCCAGGTTATCGGCGAGGAAACCATTATCAGCGCGGATCTGACCATCATCGGCAACGTACTCTCCAAGGGGCGCGTGAAGCTCGAAGGCACCATCGAGGGCGATATGCGGTGCCGTTCGCTGGTGGTCGGCGAGCAGGGGTCGGTGACCGGCGCAATCGTGGCCGAGGACGTTGCGGTTTACGGCAAGGTCGCCGGCATCATCCGCGGCGACGCCGTCACACTGTATTCGACCGCCCATGTTGAGGGCGACATCTACCATCACGGCATCGGCATCGAGATGGGCACGCACTACGACGGCCGCCTGAAGTGGACCGACAACCCCACAGCAGGCCAGGATCTTTTGAACGCGCCCTCGGCCGGCACCTTTGGCGTTGGGGCGTTGCCGGGCAAAGGCTAGTCTAGGCTTCCAAAGAGAGCCCGGGTTGAGGCGTATCCTCGCCCTGCCTCGGCGCTCGAACGCCGAAATCGTCAGCGGCCCAATCAGCCAACTCTCAAGCGGGCCGCCGTTGGCATGACACAATGTCCCGTCAATCTGCTGCAGGCGGATTGACGGGATAACCCGCTGCGCGATGGCATTGATCGCTTCGACGCCGACAGCGACCTCAGACTCACAGGTTCGATCAGGCATGCACGACCCCCTGCACGCCGATCAAGAGCGCCATCAGCCCAAGCAGCGCCAGCACAGCCTGCCTGAATCGCGCCGGATCGACGCCACGAAAGCCGCGCGCGCCCAGCCAAATGCCCGCGATCAGGGCGGGCAGGAACAACGCGGCTTTCCACACATGGTCGGCCGTCACCAATCCCGCCCAAGCTTGCCAACCCAGCGCAATCACATCCGTGCCGAAGAAATAGGCGATCAGCGAGGCGCGCCCGGCCGCAGCGCCGGCGGGCGAAGATAGAAAGAACAGCACGACCGGCGGGCCGCCGATGCCAAAGGCGCCGTTGAGCAGGCCAGAAGCTGCGCCCGTCGCCGTGGTCGCTGCGTCGCCCGGCATGCGCTTCATCGCGAACCCGGCAGCGAGCGCCGCGACGGTGATCAGAACGAACAGCGCCAGCGCGATCTTCATGGGTCCGACCGGAATGGTCGCCAGCGCCCAAACGCCAAACGGCGTCGCCACGATCTGCCCCAGCGTGAGAAACCCAAGCGAGCGCCAATGAATGTCGCGCCAGATGCTCGGCATGAGATGCAGGCTGGCGGCGATCTCCATCATCAGCACCGAGGCGATGACCTCGACCGGCGGCAGCACCAGCGACAGCGCCGTAATGACGAGAAGGGAAAATCCGAAGCCAGAAAATCCGCGTACGATCGCCGCGCCGAACACGCAGACGATGGCGTAGATGAGGTAGGGCGTGAGGATGGGGAGGGACATAGCCGCGACGGTGGTGCAGAGCGGTGGATGTCAACCAGACCCACGTCGCACTCTTCGCTCATGCCAGAAAAGCTGCCAAAGGAACGAACCCCCTCGCCCCGTGATTACGTCGTTCTTACGGGGAGAGGGTTCGGGGTGAGGGGCAGCAAGGTGCTCCGTCCGTGCACGAACAGGGCCGGCGCCGCATCATTCTGCCTAGTCCCTAGTCCCGTCTTCCTCACGTCTTGCCCGGTTTCCCCTTCTCTTCAATCACCGCATAGGTATTGGCCGCCTCGGGAAAACTCCGCGCCTTCACCTCCTGCGCATAGGCCGCGATCGCCCCTTCGATGGCTACCGCGACCTTGCCGAACTCCTTGACGAATTTTGGCACGCGTGGGCTGAGCCCCAGCATGTCCTCCATGACGAGAATCTGCCCATCGCACATGGCCGACGCGCCGATGCCGATGGTCGGGATCGGGATCGCTGCCGTGATCTTGGCCGCCAAGGGCTCGGCCATCGCCTCAAGCACCACGGCGAACGCTCCGGCCTCAGCGACCAGGCGTGCGTCCTCCTCGATCAGCGCCCAAGTATCCCTGGTGCGGCCTTGCGTCTTGTAGCCGCCGAGCACGTTGATCGACTGCGGCGTGAGCCCGATATGGGCCATCACCGGCACGCCGCGCTCGGTGAGAAAGCGGATGGTCTCGGCCATGCGCCGCCCGCCCTCCAGCTTGATGGCGCCGCAGTCGGTCTCCTTCATCACCCGCGCGGCGTTGCGGAAGGCGACGGCCGGGCTCTCCTCATAGGTCCCGAACGGCATATCGACCACGATCAGCGCTTTTTTGGCGCCGCGCACCACCGCGCGGCCGTGCATGATCATCAGGTCCAGCGGCACAGGGACGGTGGATTCAAAGCCGTGCATCACCATGCCGAGACTGTCGCCGACCAGCAGAAAATCCACGTACGGGTCGGCGATGCGCGCCGTGTGCGCATGATAGGCCGTGAGCGACACGATCGGGTCGCCGCCCTTGCGGGCCGTGATGTCGGGGGCGGTGGTGCGGCGGGTGGGGGGGGGCGGCTGGGCGGACATGGGGGAGCTCCGAGGGCGGGGCGGTGATGCGGGGGAGTATGCCACGGAATGGTGCGGTGCGGGAGGGTGGGCTCAACAGTGGTATGGCGGCGCTCGTCAACAACCGCCGCCATCTTTGCAACCGGCAATGCCCGATTTCCAGATCAGGTTGTCGACGAGCAATCTGGGGGCAATGCCGACAGCCACCTCCGCCATATCACACGTCGTATCAGTGGTCGATTTGTAATGCGGATTAGGCTTCTCAATGGAAGTTGACCAATGGGCGCGGCGCATGCCATGCGATCAAGTCAACACGCGGGCATTCTGACGAATAGTGATCACCGCCGCAATTGTACCTGCGGCGCACGAATCATCTGCGGCAGTTCTCGGTCCAAACATACCCAGTAAAGGGACTCACAAAGTTGCCGCTTGCCAAGCAATTCGAGAACGACTGGCGGCACTTTAAGTTATCTGTGTCACTGCCGCTGCTCTCACTATGGCTGCACCAGCTACGGAAAAAAGTACATGAATTCCGACAATTTGCAGTGGTGGTAAGCGCGCTTGGCGGCAGTTTTAACACTGAATCTGCGGATTTATTTGACTTAGAGGTTCTTGCATCAGTCGCCTTTCGTTCAGCTGCTGCTTTCTTCGCAGCGTCGTTCTTGCGGCGTTGCGCCTAGCCAAAGCGCGCAAATCTGATGGCAACGCCATCCCGTTCGGCATCGGCGCACCATCGATCAACACCGGCATCACCGGAATACCGCGCCGGAGCGCCGTCGCTATCTCTATCCGCACAAAGTCTTGTGGATTGTCGAGCCTGCGGTCGTAACCAGCCGAATCCGGGCTGATCTCGCGCGCATCGAGCCAGTCTTTACCGATCAAAACCAGTACAATGTCGCATTCGGCCAGCTTGTCGTTGATGTAGTCTGAGAAATCGACCGCCGCCGGAATGTTATCGACATCCATGAACAACCCGGCTGCGCCGAAGGTTGTCTTCAGCCGGTCATAGATCCGGCCGGCGGAGGCAGCAGAATCCTGGCGCCGGTAGTTTATGAAAATCTTGCCTGTCATTCCCCAGCTCTGACGATGGCCCCTAAGCTGAGCACCCTAGACCACGATCCTAGCCGACGTCACTAGCAGGCAACGGCTGGTACGGATATTGTTACCCCATGCCCCAACACCTCTCCGCCATCACCCTCCTCGTCCCCTCCTACGACGCCGGCATCGCCTTTTACGTCGGCCAACTCGGCTTCACCCTGATCGAGGATCGCGCCCTGTCGCCGACCAAGCGCTGGGTCCTCGTCGCCCCGCCCGGCTCGACCGAAACCCGCCTCCTCCTCGCCCAAGCCGAGGGCCCGGCGCAGACCGCCCGCATCGGCGACCAGACCGGCGGGCGCGTGGCGTTCTTTCTGACCACGGATGATTTTACGCGCGACCACGCCACCATGCTCGCCAAGGGCGTCCGCTTCCGCGAGCCCCCACGCACCGAGCCTTATGGTATGGTCGCCGTTTTCGAAGATCCGTTCGGTAATGCCTGGGACTTGATCGAGCCTGCCCAAGGAGCCCACCCATGAAAACCTTCATCGACTGCAGCCACACCGTCGAGCACGGTATGGTCACCTATAAGGGCCTGCCCGCGCCGGTTATGTGCGATTTCCTCTCGCGCGAGGCCTCGAAAAAGATTTACGCGCCCGGGACCGAATTCAACATTGGCAAGATCGAGATGGTGGCCAACACCGGCACCTATGTGGATGCGCCGTTTCATCGCTATGCGGATGGCAAGGACCTGTCGGAGCTGCCGCTGGAAAGCCTCGCCGACCTCGACACGGTCGTGGTGCGCGCACCGTTCGAGCGCGGCCGCGCCATCGACGCTTCGGCCTTCGCGGGGCTAGACCTCGCCGGCAAGGCCGTGCTGGTGCACACCGGCTGGAGCCGCAATTGGCGCACCGACGCCTATTTTGAGGGGCATCCCTATCTCACCGCTGCGGCGGCCGAGTTTTTGCGCGGGAGCGGCGTGAAATTCACCGGCATCGACACCTACAACATCGACGATACGCGCGATGGCGCCCGTCCCGTGCACACGGCGCTGCTGGGGCACGACATTCCGATCTGCGAACACATGACGGGATTGGAAAACCTTCCGGACGCCGGCGCCCGGCTATTCGCCGCACCGGTGAAGGTGAAGGCGTTCGGCACGTTTCCGGTCCGGGCGTTTTGCGTGGTTGGGTAGCGCAAAACATCGCCCGCTATCGCCCAGCATCAGGGTCTCAACGATGCCGGGCCAGGATCTCCTGCACGGCCTTGACCATATCGGCTTCGGGTACGCTGACTTGGGCGGGGCGGCCTGCGGTCCAAGCGGCCCGGTCGGCGATGGTGGCCGCAGCTTCTGCACCCGCAATCAGGTCCTTGATCGTCACCTCGCCCTTAGCCTTTTCGTCGCCGCCCTGGATGATGACGCAGGGGCTGCCGCGCTTGTCCGCATACTTCATTTGTGGTTTCATGCCGGACGTGCCGACATACATTTCGGCTGCGATGCCGGCCTGGCGGAGTTTGTTCGCCAGCGCCTGGTAGGTGCCTAGTTCGGTCTTGTCCATGACCAGCACCAGGACGGGGCCGCGCGCCGTTTCCGCGCCAGTCTTGCCGAGCGCCTTCAGCGCGGAGTAAAGCCGCGACACACCAATGGAAAAGCCGGTCGCGGGTACAGGCGTTCCCATGAAGCGCGCGACCAGCCCGTCATACCGCCCGCCGCCGCCGACCGAGCCGAAACGAACCGGGCGGCCTTCGTCGTCCTTCACCTCGAAGGTGAGTTCAGCCTCGAAGACGGGGCCGGTGTAGTATTCGAGGCCCCGCACCACGGAGGGATCGATTGTCACGCGAGCCGCGCCGTAGCCCGCAGCGCTCAGCATGCGGTCGATCCCGGCGAGTTCCTCTGCGCCCTGGCGGCCGCGTTCGCTTCCCGCAACCAGCTTGCCGATGGCAGACAAAGTGGCGCCGCGTTCGCCAGCCGGAGCCGTGACATAGTCGAGAATGGTCTTGATCGCCGCCGCGCCCAGGCCTGCGCCCTCGGTGACATCGCCGGACTCGTCCTTACGGCCCTTGCCGAGCAGCAGCTCGACGCCTGCCGGTCCGAATTTGTCGAGCTTGTCGATGGCGCGCAGCACCGTCAGCCGCTGCTTAGCGGTTGCGTCCGACACCGGGTCGATGCCCGCCGTCTCCAACACCCCGTCCAGCACTTTGCGGTTATTAATCCGCATGCGGTAATTTCCACGAGGTATCCCAATCGCTTCAAGCGCATCGGCCGCCATCATGCAAATTTCGGCATCCGCGGCGACATTGTCCGTCCCCACCGTGTCGCAATCGAACTGCACGAACTCGCGGAACCGTCCCGGCCCGGGCTTCTCGTTGCGCCACACCGATCCGGTTTGATAGCGTCGGTACGGCTTGGGTAGAGTATCGCAATTCTCGGCCACGAAGCGGGCCAAGGGCGCCGTCAGGTCGTAGCGCAAGCTCATCCAGTCGCCATCTTCATCCTGGAACGAGAACACGCCGGCGTTCGGGCGGTCCTGGTCGGGCAGGAATTTTCCCAACGCCTCGGTGAACTCGATCGCCGAGGTCGCCAGCGGTTCGAACCCATACAACTCGTAGACGCCTCGGATTTTGCCCAGCATCCGCTCAAGCCCGCGCACCTCGGCGGCGGGCACATCACGCATGCCCTTGGGCAGCCGCGCCTTCGGGCGGGTGTCGGTGGTTTTTTCGGGCTTGGCCATTGGCGATCTCGCGGGCGTTGTGACACTCGCCCGCTACTTCGCATTCCCACCGTCACGGGGCAAGCTCGCGCTGGGCCGGGCTGTCTCCGCCCGCTTAACGAAGGCGAGGGACCCAAAGGCCGTGCCGATGCCGGCCATAGTGCGGGCGGTTCAAATTTTGCAATTGAGATTGGAGCAACTGCCGGTCCTGCAACGCCTGTTCGCGGTCCAGCTCGTAGAATTCATGCTGCAACCGGTTCTGCTCACGCTGTTGGGATTGCGCCATCCCGAGTTGCTGTTGTAGCTGCTGGTACTGCAGATTTTGTTGCTGCTGCAGACGGAAATACTGCAATCGTTGGCGGAAAGCATCGTCGTTCCAGAGTTTTCGGGCGATGCCCACGGCTGGCTTCGTGTTCGATTGCGCGGCCTGAGATGCCGGCGGCGCCCAAGCCGCCAGTATAAGCCCGATGACGACGGCGGGCCACAACACGGGTCCACGACTGTGTTGGCGCATGGGAAACTCCAGTACTTAAGGCGTGCCCCAATCGCCTGTGCTTCGCACACCCCTCCCTCCTCGATCCAACGTCTGAGCAGCTCCGACGTTGCCGTTCATTTCAACAGGTGAGCCATGCCGCAGAAGCAGAGCCAGGCCGGTTACCCCGCCGCCTCCATGGCCGCCACGTGCGCCTCGCTCTTGACCTTTTCGAGCAGCGCCGCCGCCTCAGTACCGCGGATGCGCGAAATATCGTCCTGGTATTTCAGCAGTGTGCCGAGCGTCGAATCGACGCTAACCGGGTCGAGCGCGACCACATTGAGAGTCGTCAGCGCCTGCGCCCAGTTGATGGTCTCGGCGATGCCGGGGTTCTTGTAGAGATCCATCTGGCGGATCGACTGCACGAACGCGACCAGCTGGCGCGTCAGCTCCGGCCCCGCCTCGGGCACTTTCAGTTTCAGGATCGCGCGCTCGCGTTCCAGGTTGGGAAAGTCCACCCAGTGATAGAAGCAGCGCCGCCGCACCGCATCGTGCACTTCACGCGTGCGGTTGGAGGTCAGGATGGTGATCGGCGGCTCCTCGGCCTTGATGGTGCCAAGCTCGGGAATGGTCACCTGGTAGTCGGCCAACAGCTCCAGCAGGAACGCCTCGAACGGCTCGTCGGCGCGGTCGAGTTCGTCGATCAGCAGGACCGGAGCTTTGCCGTCGTGGCTGAGTTCAAGCGCCTGCAGCAGCGGGCGCTTCAAGAGGTAGTCGGCGGAGAATACATCGCGCTCGATGGCTTTCACGTCCTTGGCCCCGCCCGCCGATTCCGCAGCGCGAATGTGCAGCAGCTGACGTCCGTAGTTCCATTCGTACACGGCCGATGAGATGTCGAGACCCTCGTAGCATTGCAGCCGCACGAGGGGGCGTCCGAGGGCCTCGGCCAGCACCTTGGCGATTTCGGTTTTGCCGACCCCGGCCTCGCCCTCCAGGAACAGCGGACGCTGCAGCTTCAACGCCAGAAAGACCGAAGTGGCCAGTGCATCGTCTGTGACGTAGCCAGCGCCAAGCAGCATCTTGCGCGTGTCGGCGACCGAGGCGGGGAGTGAGGTCATACGTGCAATCAACGGCCGGGGCCGCCCTCTAGAAAGGGGTGGCCGCATCGGCCGAAGCTGAAGTGTTCCGGCATCGAAAGGGTCGGGTCAAGCCCCACCATGGTGCAGTGGGCAAAACAAAAAGGGCAGCCGCCGGGCTGCCCTCGTCGATCGTATTGCCGTCGGGGCAACCTAACCGCGTGCCCTTGCCCGTCCGAACCGTGGCTGCTGCTCTAGGGCCGGGTCGTCGGCGCCCTGCCAACGCTCGTCCTGGCCCTTCGGAAACTGCGGGATGTTCGCCTGATCGGCGCTGCGCGGCACCGCTCCCGGGATGCCGCCGGTGAACCAGGCATCGATCAGATCGATCTCGTCGCTGGAGAGCTGCATGCCCTGGCTGCGGCAGCGGGCGATAACGAAGTTGCGGAACCGGCCCGCGAACACCGCAGGCGACACGCCCTGCTCGAAGTAGGGATCGGCCTCGCGCACCACATCGATCACGAAGCGGATATCGTCGCGGCGCGGATCGAAGCCGGCACGGCGGGCGCGCTGCATCACATTGTTGATGGTCTGGTCGCCGTTGAATGTGAACTCGCGCAGCTCGGTCGAGAGCAACTCGAACAGCATCTTGTATTCCGGTGGAGCCAGCGGCGGGGCCTGGCAGGCCTCGTGGATGCGCGCCACAGACTGCTGAAGATGCGTGGCTGAAGCCTGCGCCAGGTTCTGGCGGCGTGGCGGCTGCGGAGCAGCAACTTCGGCCGGACGCTTTGCTGCCGCTGCCACCGGAGCTCGCTGAGCAGCTGGCGCGGCCGGGGCCGTTTCGGTTGCAGGCGGGGCGATGCGATCGGGGCTGAAGATCATGAACGGCGGTTCGGCGGTCACCTGCAGGCGCTGCGGCAGATGCTGCGCCAGGAAGGACTTGAACGATCCGGCCCCCGCCCAGTTCGATCCCGCCGTACGCTCGCTGCCAAGGGCGCGCTGAACGCGGTCGGCAACCGATTCCATCGCCAACGGCTTGTCGGCGACGTCGACGGTGGCCACGACCACGGCAATGATATCGGCCGCGATCGCTGCGATTTGTGCTGCATCCGATGGTGCCGGCTTGACCGTCTCCACCGGCGATGAGGACCGCACCGGCGTCTCACCGGAGGTGGAGGCCGTCGTGATGGCGCCTTCGATCAGCATCCGGACAAAGTTGCTTTCGCGGATCTCGCCGTCGCAGATCGCCGTATAGGGCGTCGCCGTCTGATCGTTGGCGAAAATCACGGTCGAACGGTTGTGCGCGCGCAGCCGCTGCAGCACGGGCGTGAAGTCGGCATCGCCCGAGAGGATGATGAATTCGTCAAAGCGCGTCTCGTGGGTCAGGTAATCGCGCATGTCCATGACCATGCGGATGTCTGACGAGTTCTTGAGCTGCGCGGTGAGAGGCGGGCAATCGACGATCTCGAAACCGGCGCGCAGGAAGTGGTGCCGGACGAACGGGAACGACGACATGTCGGTGGAGTTGTCGCGGGAGTTGCGCCGCGGCACGGGGTTGCCGTAGCAGCGACTCATGACAATGCGCCGCTCGCGCTTTTCGCCGTTGCCATTGGTCGTGGTGATCAGCTGGCCCTGTTCAATGGCCTTCAGCCAACTCACCGCGTCCTTGGCGAAGCGGCGCGCTGCCTCTTCGTCTTTTCGCTTCAACGACAAGTAGATGTTGTCGTAGTCGACGAAGATCGCGCTCAGGCACGGTCCGTCACTGTTCCTCGTCATCACCGGCTAACCCCCGCATCAAAGCAACCCGCCGAATCACATTGAGGAATACTAGGTAGGATTCTCTGGCAGGGACAAGCGTGGGGCAGGCAACACGGACGGGGCAATCGTGAAACATTATGTTTTTCAGTGTGTTACGAGGGTGATCGACCTCCACATAGGCGTGGATAAGATGTTGTCGGCACATCTTGGCGGTCACGCGGAGCGCGGTTTTGCCCGAATCGGTGAGAGGTTCGGACCAGCATGACTTGGAACACAGCTCGTCCTCAGTCGGGCCATCATGTGGCCGCAGCAGGAACGTAATTCAACCGCAGATTGTAGTGACCAACAAATTGCCCTGCACTGGTTGTGTTCATCCCCGGTTTTTGCGCTCGCGGATTTCGGCAAACACCTGCCAATCGGCCTTGTCGGCCATCCCCAAGCGCTGGCGGATTTCAGCACTGCTCGGGCGCAGGAACGGATTGGCTGCGAGCTCTGCCCCGATGGTCGAGGGCAGTGTGGGCTTGCCCGCCGCACGCAGCCTATCAACCTCCGCGGCCCGTGCTACCAGCGCGGCATTGCCCGGCTCTATGGTCAGTGCGAACTTGGCGTTGGCCTGGGTGTACTCATGGCCGCAGTAAAAGGTGGTATCGGACGGCAAGGCCATCAGCTTTTGCAGCGAGGCCCACATCATTTCCGGATCGCCCTCCAGGATACGGCCGCAGCCCAGCGAGAACAGCGTGTCGGCGACGCAGGCAATCTTCGCCTGAGGGAACCAGTAGGATATGTGCCCAAGCGTATGGCCGGGCGTATCCAGCACCTCCACCGTGTGCTCGCCAAGCGTGAACCGTTCGCCGCCGCTGATCGCCGTATCGATGCCTGGGATCTTGCTGGCCTCGCGCTTTGGCCCAACGACTTTGCAGCCGGTCTCGCGCTTGACGTCGAGATTGCCCTCGACGTGGTCGGCGTGGTGGTGGGTGATGAGCAGATGCGTCAACCGCCAGCCGGTCTCGGCCAGCGCCTTGCGCATGGCCGACACCTCGGGCGCATCGATCGCTGCCGCCGCCCCGTCATCGCCATAGCGCAGCAACAGGCCAAAATTGTCGGAACGGCACGGGAACTGGTGGGCTTGCAACGCACTCATGGTGGACGCCTTGTAAAGGACGGGACAAGATTTAGATTACCATCGCCCGTAGCGCGATAGAATGGAATTGTCGCTGGCGCTGCAACCTGTAGCCGGCAACCGGAGCGGACGCCAATGCACCAGGACATCGCCGAGCTGTCTGCGTTCTACGACAGGGCGATGGGTGTGCATGTTCGCGAACTGATCGCTCAGCAGGTGCGCGCGCGCTGGCCGGACGTGCGCGGGATGACCGTCATGGGTCTGGGCTATGCCACGCCATACCTGGAGCCATTTGCCGGCGAGGCCTATCGGCTGGGCGCGCTGATGCCTGCCGAGCAGGGCGCCAAGGCCTGGCCGGCTGGCGGGCCGGTCCGCTCTATTGTGGTCGACGAAGAGGCGCTGCCGCTGCCAGATGCCTGCGTGGATCGCGTTCTGGCCGTGCATGCCATCGAGATGAGCGATGCCGTCAAGCGCTCGCTGCGCGAGATCTGGCGCGTGCTGAAACCCGAAGGCCGCGCCCTGATTATCGTCCCCAACCGGCGCAGCATCTGGGCGCACTGGGATGTGACGCCGTTTGGCGAAGGCCAGCCTTACACCAAGCACCAGTTAGAAGCCCTCATGTCGGGCGGTATGTTTCACATCGAAAGCTGCGGCTTTGCCCTTGCGACGCCGCCACTGCAACTCGCCGCGCTTTGGCGCTATGCCACAACCACTGAAAAATTCGGCCTGAAACTCTGGCCGGCTATATCCGGCGTGATCATTCTTGAGGCCACCAAACAGGTCTCGGCGACCATTCCGAGAGGCAAGGCGCAGTTGGCGGCAGGGCGGCTGCGGCCGGCAACCGTGGCCGCGAACGGATCACACGCCATTGCCGGCTCCAATGCCGACGTGCCGCGTCATCAGGAACACAGCCTGGGTGCCAAGCAGGTTCTGCAGCATGGGCGGAATGCCAAGGCTGAGCCGCTGCCCGGCGCTGTCGAGCGCGACCCGGCGTTCGATGCGCGCGTTGACGAGATCGCATAATTCGACGAAATCGCTGATCGAGCAGAGGTGGATGTTCGGGCTGTCGTACCAGCTATAGGGCAGGCTGCCCGTCACCGGCATTTGGCCATCCAGCAGAAAACGCAGCCGGATTGCCCAATGGCCGAAGTTCGGCAGGGAGACGATCGCATGGCGGGCAATGCGCAGCAGTTGCTCCAGCACGAAGCGCGGGTTGCGCGTGGCCTGGATGGTCAAGCTGAGAATGGCGTAGTCGAAGGCGTTGTCGGGATAATTGGTGAGGTCGGTATCGGCGTCACCCTGGATCACAGACAGCCCGCGCGTCACGCACTGGTTCACACCCTCGCGGCTGATTTCCACCCCACGGCCGTCCACGTCGCGGGCTTCGGCCAGCAGCTCCAACAGGTCGCCATCGCCGCAGCCGACGTCGAGCACGCGGGCCTTGCGCGCCACCATCTCGGCGATCAGCAAGTGGTCGACGCGCTGGGGCTTGCGGGCGGCCAGTTCGGTTCCGGGTAGAGTACCGTGCACGGTCAACGCCCCCCACCTGTCGCCGGAGCCAGCCCGCGCCGGCGGGCGGCGGCGTTGAGGAACCCCGATACCGTCGCCAAAAACTCCGGCTCGTTGAGCAGGAAGGCGTCGTGCCCCTTGTCGCTTTCGATCTCGACGAAGCTGACATTGGCCGCGACTGCGTTCAGGGCCTGCACGATCTGGCGGCTCTCGCGGGTCGGATACAGCCAATCGCCGGTGAACGACACCACGCAGAAGCGTGTCGCCGTTCCCTTCAGCGCGTTGGCGAGCTTGCCCTCGAACTCGGCCGGCAGGTCGAAATAGTCCATGGCACGCGTAATATAGAGATAGGAGTTGGGATCGAAGCGATCCACGAAACCGAATCCCTGATGGCGCAGGTAGCTCTCGACCTGAAAATCGGCATCGAACGAGAAGGTCTTGACGTCGCGCGCCTGCAGGTTGCGCCCGAACTTGCGGTGCAGCGCCTCCTCCGACAGATAGGTGATGTGCGCCGCCATGCGCGCCACCGCGAGCCCCTTGCGTGGCGTTGTGCCCTCCTCCAGATAGCGTCCGCGCCGCCAATCGGGGTCGGCCATCACAGCTTGGCGGCCCACCTCGTGAAACGCGATGTTCTGTGACGAATGACGCGCGGCCGTGGCGATCGGCACCGCCGTGAACACCCGGTCGCGATATTTCGCGGCCCAGTCCAGCACTTGCATGCCGCCCATCGACCCGCCGATGACCGTAAACAGCTGTTCGATGCCGAGATGGTCGATCAGCCGGACCTGCGCGCGCACCATGTCGGCAATGGTAATGACCGGGAAATCCAGCCCGTAGGGCTTGCCGGTTTTCGGATTGGCGGAGGCGGGCCCCGATGACCCCATGCAGCCGCCCAGGATGTTGGACGAAATGACGAAATAGCGCTCGGTATCCACTGGTTTGCCGGGCCCGATCATGGTGGTCCACCAGCCCTCGCGGCCGGTCACGGGGTTCTCGCTGGCGCAATACTGGTCGCCAGTGAGGGCATGGCACACCAGCACGGCATTGGATTTGTCGGCGTTCAGCGTGCCATAGGTCTTGTAGGCGATGGAAAACGGGCCGAGCGCCACGCCGCAATCGAGCTGCAACGGCTCGGATTCGGGAAACGTCGCGATCTCGCCCTCACCGGGCAGCGGCGCGGAACCATCCAGCTGGTGTTCGCGCAGGGTCGAGCGCACACCCTCGGCCACCACATCCGCACCGCGGGCGGCGGACGGGACGCTTCCCCCTGTGAGTGCCTGATCCTGTCCCGCCACGTCCGCTCTCAGCCTCCGGCCCGATGTTTGCTCGCGCTGTTCATGGCGGCAGGGGGGGAATTGTCAATAGGGCGATTGGGGGACGATCCCGCGCAGTCCCATCGGCAAACAGGAGGGTCTGGTGTCGATTGGGCTGCGCGCGACTCTTGACTCATGGGTCCAGAAGGCAGCGACTGCTGAACATTCGGCAAGAGTCACCGTGTTTGGGGCTTGGGCATGGCGGCGAAGATATTCATCAACTACCGGCGCGATGACGTGCCGGGCGATGCCCGTAACATCCGCGATTCGCTGTTCAAGGCTTTCGGCAAGCCGCACGTTTTCATGGATGTCGACAATCTCTTCGCCGGCCAGCGTTTCGACAAGGAACTGGCCAAGGCGCTCGACCAATGCGACGTGCTGCTGGCCATCATCGGCCCGCATTGGATGGAGCTTTTTCGCGCGCGGTCTCAGGGCGCAGACCGCGACTACGTTCGTGAGGAGATCGCGGCGGCGCTGAAGCGCGGCATCACAGTTATTCCCGTCCGGGTCGGCCGCGAGGGCCAATTGGCGCCGCTGCCCCATGGCGGCGACTTGCCGGAAGACATCAGGGATTTGTCGCTGCATCAAAGGCACGACGTCGTGCATGAACATGCCGGGCGCGATTGCGAAGCGCTGGTGACGGCGATCCGCGCGATGCGGCGGCCACGGCCAGGCGGCTCAGGTCAGTCAGTCGGGGCGCTGGGGTGGGCTGGCGGCAGCCTTGCTGCGGCCGCAGTGCTTGCGGCGGGCATTGCCAGCTGGGCGTTCTGGCCAGTTAGCGCCCCGGTCAGCATACCGGCCGCGCCAAACCCAACCTCGACGCCTGCGGTGTTGGGGTCTCCAGCCGCCACGAGCGCCCCAGTTAACACAGCTGGGGAGGCGACGCC
>JAYUAJ010000166.1:0-11702 GCA_043741375.1 Hyphomicrobiaceae bacterium
GACCAACCGTGAGATTCTATGATGTTGCGCGAGACGATGGTTTGTGTATGATGGGATCATGGAAAGCATCGATAAGAAAATTGTACAACGGCGCGCAAGGCTTGAGGAGATCAAAACACTCCTACTGCGTCTTGAAAACGAGCGCACGATTGTGGGTGCAGAACTGCACGCATACGAAGATGCACGCAGTTATTATGTTGCCGAAACTCAGGGGGAGTTCCAGAGCATCACGGCTCGGCCAACTGAACGCAAGGGGGGTGGCATCTCCCGCACGCTATCTGGCCAATGGCTAGAGATCATGCGCGGGGTCGGGCACATGGACAACTTCACGGTCGATGACGTGCTAGCTTCCGCCAAGATCAATGGGCATGAGCCAACGCGCGACAATGTTCGCAGCCAGCTCCACAACTACAAGAAGAGAAAATTTGCTGTTGCCGCTGGTTTCGGAAAATACGCCTTGACTGATCTAGGCAAGGTGCAAATCGGCTTTGGCAAAGACAAAAAAAATGCGGCCCCACCCGCAGCAGAGGGTGAAGCCGCAAATGGTTCCGGTGCTTTAACACCGGATTTCGGCGGGTCGCACCCGCTAACCCAGACCTGAGCAAGGTCCAACGAGACTGGGGGTGGTGCTAAGTGTGGAAAGACCACACGTTAAAACCGTAGCGGGACAGGCCGCGTTGTCGGATTCGCTAATCCGGCGGCGCGGCCGCCGCAATTTCCTTAGCATAGTCGCTAATAATCGTCCATCAAATCAGTTTTTCGGCTCAACCGCCATAGCAATATCGTCGAGACGCACGTTGGTGCATCCGATAACGTGCAAGCATTCCAATAAAAATCCAGCCGTGAACGCCCCGCGAGCGATCTTGTTCGTCAGGTTCCGCGTGTTCTCGGGATGCCCGGCGGCTGTCAGCTTGGCGGCCAAGTCTTCGTATTTCATGTTTCGGCGCTTCAGCTCGGATTTCAATAAAGCCTTCGCGGCAACCGACCAATCCTGTTCTGTCATCCGAAACTCCGCTGTTGATAGCTGAAACCACCATATACGATGTTTTTGCTATTGACAACGATGCGCGAAAGCACTATTTATAATGGCATACACACCACAAACGGTGACATGCCATGGCGACCCACTTCCTTCTGACCGCAGCGGCCCGCACGCTTTCCCTTCGCGACATTTACAAGGGCGGCGAAAATGCAGCCTTCGCAGCGTTCTGCAAGTTCCGGTGGCCCGAAACCGATGGCGAGCCAACCTGCCCGCGTTGCGGAAGCGTCGAGCCGTACAAGCTCAACGACGGCCGCAAATTCAAGTGCAAGGCAAAGGGCTGCTTCTACTCATTCACGCCAACGTCACGAACGATCTTTGCTAGCCGCAAGATGGCCTACGTAGACTTGCTTGCTGCTATTTGCATCACCATCAACGGCGCCAAGGGCGTCTCTGCTCTTCAGCTCGCTCGCGATCTAGACTGCCAGCATAAGACGGCCTTCGTGCTTGCCCACAAGCTCCGCGAGGCCATGGCCTCCGAAATCGCAGGCGAAACCGTTTCCGGTACGGTTGAAGTAGACGGCGCTTACTTCGGCGGCAAAATCCGCCCAGCCAACTTCAAAGAAAACCGCCGTGACCGGCGTCTTGCCGAAAACCAGAACGGCAAGCGCCGGGTCGTTGTCATCGCTCGCGAACGCCAAGGCCGCACGATCACCACCGTAACGAAAACGGAAGCGGACGGCGTGCCGTTCGTTAAAGCCGTGGTTGCCGTTGGCTCAATCGTTCATGCCGACGAAGCCACCCATTGGGACGCCTTGCACGCCAAGTTTGAGACCTTCCGGATCAACCACAGCGAGGCCTATTCGAAGGACGGCGCCTGCACGAACCAAGCCGAGAGCTTTTTAGCCCGCCTTCGCCGGATGGTTGAAGGGCAGCACCATCATGTCAGCCCGCAGCATCTACACCAGTACGCGGCTCATGCGGCCTGGATGGAGGACCATCGGCGGGAAGATAACGGTGCGCTAGCTAGCCGCGTTGGTTGGCTAGCGATGGCTCATCCCGTCAGTCGGGAGTGGAAGGGGTATTGGCAACGAGGCGAGAAATGACGAAAGCAGCATTTCTGCTACAGCCAAATCACCCCGAATCATGAGTTCCTAAAAGGTGAAGGCCAGTCTCACGACCGGCCCTCGTAGGCGTGGCAGAGTGGCTTATTGCATCCGACTGTTAATCGGACGGGGTCCGGCCCATCACAGCTTATGGCCCCCGCGAGTTCGAATCTCGTCGCCTGCGCCATTTCAACCAAGGCCCGCTTTCACGGCGGGCCTTTTCGTTTGTAGCGCCAATGCTGCGCTGATTCCATAGGCAGTAGTAAGGCGCTCGATTCCCTAATCAACACTTAACGTCCACCGTCTCGTTCTGCGGACGAATTTGCTTGACCAGAGATTGGTGTGATTCGAGTGTCAGCGCAATATTTTAACGCACAAATGATCGTCATTTGGCATACAAACGTGTGTAAATGGCAACAGCTCCAGAAGAGGCCGACGAGGACGAAGGGCCAACCGTCAGGTTCGGGGTGCGTCTTTCTGTGCAAACAATGGACTATCTGAAGGCCATAAAGAAAAAGGGCGTTTACGGAAAAACGACCACAGCTGTGGTCCGCAGTTTCATCGATGCTGGAGTTCGGGAGGCAATCGACAAGAAATACATTCAAGTGACAGGCGATTGAGGCAGTCGCCAAACGCAAACCCCGCGCCGTCGCTCCGCTCCGTCGATCCAACCTCGCTTAGCTCTCACTCTCAGCGTTTGGACGATGCGGAGCGAGATTGCTTGTGCAAGCACCTTGTCGGCGGCATTCAGCCCCTTGGCCGTCATTAGCCGCTCTGTGAGTTGGCGAGTGTCCAGCGGCCCTTCGGCCTTCAGCGTCTCGATGCAAAACGCCGTCGTTTCGCCACGACGAAACACCCTATTGAGGTCAACATAGGCAGGGAAGTCCTCAGGACGCCCACTGGCCTCGAATAGCCGCAGGGCCGCCAGAACGTGCGCCAGATCGGCTTGGGCCTGCCTGAGTTGGATTTCGTAGGACGCAATCGCGTCCCGGATATCGTCGCGCTTCTTGCGAAGAATTGAAACTGACAGAGGCAGGGCCATTGAGCTACAATATCACCACTCAACGGTCAAACACCATCATATTTAGTTCTTTTGCTACGCAATGCCGAATGATTTCAATCCCTTACGGTGACGAGGCTGTCGCCTCGTCACCGCTTTCGCGAGTTTTGCGGGACCCACCCTGAAGGGCGCCCCGCAAGACCACCAGTTCTGGTTGATTCACGTTTTGCTACCCCGTCAAGCCAGATATGCCCGGCTTGACGGGACCAGAAGTCGAAACCCTTATGCTCAAGGCGCTGCTTGGCGGCGAGGACACGCTTGATGGCTTCGAAGCACGCTACCAGCCTGAAGCGCCGTGCGCCTACTTGCCCGCCCCCGCCGTCAGCCCCTTGACGATGTAGCGCTCCAGGAAAATGCCGATCAGGATGAGCGGCGCTATTGCCGCCGTGGCCAGCGCCGCCATGGACCACCAGGCAATGCCCTGCGAGCCGGTCTGGCTGGCCACCATGACGGGCAGGGTTTGCGCATTGGTTGAGCCGAGCAGGGCCGAGAAGAAATACTCGTTCCAGCACAAGATCACCGAGAGGATGAAGGCCGCGACCATGCCAGGAAGCGCGATGGGCAGCACGATCTGCAGGAACGCGCCCCAGATCGAGCAGCCATCCACCATGGCGGCCTGTTCGATCTCGATCGGGATGGTGTCAAACTGATCGCGCATGATCCATATCACGATCGGCAGCACCATGAGAGTATAGACGAGGATCAGGCCGATCTGGGTGTCGAGCAGCGCGAGTTGCTTGTAAAGTACCAGGAACGGCATCGCGAGCACGACCGGCGGCAGGATGAGCTGCGACAGGAAGAAGAAGGAAATGTCCTTGTTGCGCCAAAAACCGAATTTGTACTCGAAGCGCGATAGTCCGTAGGCGGCCAGGGCGCCGATGATGACGGCCAGCAACGATCCGCCGATGGAGGCGATCAGGCTGTTGGCGAAGCGTTTCAGGAATTCTTCGCGCACGGTGGAGGTGGTAAAGATCGTATCGGGCGACAGCCCAAGCGAGCGCCAGCCCTTCCAGTTCGGCGTGAAATCATACCACGGAACAATATGCCCTTGCATGACGTCGGGCGCGATCTTGAAGGTGGTCGAGAGCGTCCAATAGATCGGGAACAGGGCGATGAAGGTCCAGAGCAGCAGCGCGGCGTAGACCAGGATGGAGCCGCCCGAACGCCACGCGATTGCGCCGAGGCCGTCGGCTTCGGTGCGAACGATGGCGGGACGTGCGGTCACGGTGTCGGTGGTCATGGCCCTACACCACCTTGCGCATGTAGCGGCTGACAAAATTCAGCAGCAGCGTGACGAACACGATGATGATGACCAGATACACCTCCGCCAGCATGGTGGCGTAGCCGATGTTCGAGCGGTCGCGATACTCGCGATAGATGAAGCTCGACACCGTATCGGTCGCGCCCCCTGGCCCGCCGGAGGTGACATTGATGACGATATCGGCGAGCTTCAGTTCAAAGATGATCCGCAGCACGATGGCCGTCAAGCTGACCGGCAACATGAGCGGAAACGTGATCTCCCAGAACGATTGCCAGCGGTTGGCGCCATCGACCTTGGCCGCCTCCTTCACTTCAAGCGGCAGCGCCTGCAGCCCGGCGAGCAGCAGGATCATAATGAACGGAATCGACACCCAGGCGTCCATGACCATGATCGAGAGCTTGGCCATCCAGGGATTGGCGAAGAAGGCCGGGTCCTGCCAGCCGAGGTAGCGGGCGAGCGTGGCGATCGGCCCGTAGCGGTTCTCCATCAGCGACTTGCCGATCATCCAGCTCACCGCGACCGGCGAAAGCATGAGCGGGAGGAGGAACGAGACGCGGAAGAATTTGCGCGCGACAATGTCGGCATTCAGCAGCAGCGCGAGCCCAAAGGCGATGGCGTATTGCACCAGCACCGCCAGCACATAGTAGACCATGTTGAGGAGCGCATTCCAGAAGTAGGGATCGCCCATCATCTGGTAAAAATTGTCGAGCCCGTTGAAGCGCTGGCCCGAGCCGCTGAGGTTCCAATCCGTGAAAGCGATGTACAGCCCGAAAATGGTCGGGAAGATCACCATGGCGATGGTGAAGAGCAGCGCCGGCAGGACGAAGAGCGATTGCTCGCCGGCCTCGCCATGGATGAGCACGCGCGAGACGCCGAGGCAAACGCCCCAGACGACGAAGGCATAGAGCAGCGGCCGCCAGTCGGTCAGCCCGAGGGGGAATACCCCGGTCGCGTTAACGATTTGCGCCAGAGCGACGAGGGCGAGCAGCGCTGAGCCCAGCCACAAGAGCCAGCGGCCGAGACTTTGGCGCGCGAGTGGTTGTGAGACGGGGGTATCGCTTGTTGCTGAAATACTGGCCATATACCTCATAGCCGTTGGTTGAAATTATGAAATGGCTACGTCGAAATAGGCTTCAGCAAGTGTTATTGTAAAAGCGATAGCCGATAGGTCCAGTACATCTTCGGGCTTTGTCAGCGCATCCTCGGCTGTCCAGGCGACACCATCACGGCGATAGTGCTCGATACGTTGCTGATCTTGATACACAATTACAATGTGCCGGAGCGTTTCGAGGGACTTGTAGAACTCATGTTTGCGCCCGCGATCAATGTCCATGGTCGTCGGCGACAGCACTTCGACCACGACAACGGGGTCATCGACGTACGTCCGTCGCTGAGTGACCGCATTTGCGGGCCCACAGCGAACGATGATATCTGGCTTCGGTTTATCGAAAGCGTTTTGATCGTCATCCCGCTGAATCCGGATTCCACCTTGAAATGTGTGGCAGTCGCGCCGGTCCATTGCCAATTTCAAGCGAGCGCCAATGTTGCTGGCAATTTGCTCATGCCGCCAGGTGGGATTCGTCATCATGACGACGACGCCATCAACGAGTTCGAAAGAACGTGCCGCCTCGCCCAATCGTTCGACGTCGCGGTCGAAGTCGGCGATGGAAACCAGCTTGAGCTTGCGGACTGCAGATGTCATGGCGACCTTGGCTGAGCCTTTCGATAGTTCGGGACCCCGCCCCAATCGGAGTGGGGTCCCGGTATCCTACATCCCCAAGCTCGCCTTATACAGCTTCACTTGGCTGTCGCGGCCGATCTTGTCGGTGATGGCGTCCCAGGCCTTGGCGATGGCGTCGGCGCCTTCCTGGGGCTTGGCTTTGCCGGCATAGATCTTGGCCAGTTCGTCCTCGGCGACCGAGTAGTACTGGAAGATGCCGGGGATGCGCGGCTCGATTGCCGCGTTCGGGTGGTTGTAGCTGTCCTTCTCGGAGTTGAGGTACGACGTGATGAACGCCTTGTCGTAGCCCGCGCCCACCCACTCATCCACATTGAAGTGCGAGTTGCGGTAGGGCTGGAAGCCCGAGGGATAGGCCGCGCACCACAGCGACAAGTCCTTGCCGCCAAGATGGGCCGCCGCGCTCCAGGCCGCCTTCTGCTTCTTGGCGTCGGCATCGACGCGGGCCATGACGTACACGCCCCAGCCGAGATAGGCCATGTTGGGCGAATAGTTCGGGCCGCTCGCCAGCGTGTCCCACTTGCCGGTTTTAGAGTTGTACACATCGTCCGAACCCGGCAGGATCGAGAAGCCGGTGACGTCGCCCACGACCGACGAGTCGTTCGTCTTGGCGTTCGACCCGATGTCGCCCCACCAAGAGAGCATGGAGCCGGTGCCGGCGAGGAACTGCTGGAAGCCGGTGGTGCCCGGATCAGCGTTGAGCTGATCGGCCGGCAGGTAAGGGATCGAATCCACCACGTCCTGAATGGCGCGCACCCAGGCCGGGTTGTTGACTCGTGGCTTCATGGTGTCGATGTCGAACAGCCAGGCCTTGTCGTCCGGGTGCTTGGCGTAGGCGGACGCGCGGCTGCCGAGGAAGTAGAAGGCGAAGCCACCCCAGCCCTTGAGCGGGTCGAGATAGCCGTAGAGGTCCTTGCCGCCGAGCTTCTTGCCTTTGAGGAACTTGGTGACGGCCTGCACCTGCTGCCAGGTTTTCGGCACGCCCCAGTCGCCCTTGCCGCCGGCCTCTTTCCATTGTTTGGCGAGATCAGCGTCGGCGAACACGTCGGTGCGGTAATTGAAGTTGTGGCAGTCGCCGTCGATGGTGACGCGGTACTGCTTGCCGTTCCAGGTGCCGACGGGCGGCTTGAGGTAATTCACCAGATCGTCGAATTCGATCTGCGTTTTGACCCAATCTGGCATCACCGAAGTGAGGCCCTTGCCGCAAACGTCACCTTCAAGCGGCGCGCCCATTTCGACGATGTCGAAATCGACAGTACCCGACGCAATCGCCTGTTGCAGGCGCGGATTGTAGTCGGCCTGGGCGAGATCGATCCAGGTGATCTTGGCGCCGGTATAGGCTTCCCATGGCTTCAGGAAGCCGCGGAACAGCAGGTTGTGCAGGTTCTGGTTGTTGAGGCCCATGAACGAGAGCTCGACGCCCTTGAACTCGCCTTCCTTGATGGCGGCCTTGGTGGCGCCCAGGCACATTTCGCCGACCTTCTGCCAGTCGGCATCGCCGGGCGAACCCTTGCCGACGCCCGGGATCTTCAGGATGGCTGCGCGCAGGTCGTCGGCGGCATAAGCCTTGGTTGTGCCGAGCATGCCCGAAGCGGACAGGGCTCCGATGGCGCCAGCTGTGGCGGCGCCCTTCAGCAAGTCGCGACGGCTGGCCTGCTTGGCCATTAGACTGTTGTAGGCATCAACTTTCACGGCGAAACCTCCCAGGGACGGATGTTTGTTATGACGTGATGGCGGCCGAAGCGACTCCGGTCGCCAGAGCTTGAACTATGCCGGTCAACGACGGTCAATTATTCAGGCTATGACGGCAGTATGCAACAGCTAGATGCGGAGTCAATCATACCGCCGCCGATTCGACTTACGCCTGTGGCCGTGCGCGTATTTCACTCATCATACAGGCCGATGCATGAGATCGCGCGCCTGCA
The DNA here is from genome assembly GCA_043741375.1 of Hyphomicrobiaceae bacterium. Taxonomy (GTDB): domain Bacteria; phylum Pseudomonadota; class Alphaproteobacteria; order Rhizobiales; family Hyphomicrobiaceae; genus JANYHF01. Next base: position 8,070 of record JAYUAJ010000166.1, read on the forward strand.
CATACAGGTCCTTGAACAGCGCAAAACGCCGTCGGTAGACCTCCGCATTTTTCGTCTTTGGATGGATGTCGAACGCGCGCGGGTTCCAGGCTTCGATGTCGCCGGGCTTTACAGCGCCGATGGCCATGGCCGCGAGGAAAGCATCGCCATAGGACGCGCCGATGGTCTTTTCGCGCACCGACTGCGTCTGTCCGCTCACGTCGGAAATGGCTTGCCCCCAGACTGCATTCTTGGTGCCGCCGCCGACGGCTTCGATCGACTTGGCGGTCTGGCCTGCATCGGCGTAGGTCGCCAGCACATGGTTGGTCCCATAGGCAATGCCTTCCAGCAGCGACCGGTAAATGTCGCCGCGCGTGTGCGTCAAGTCGAGGCCGAACAACACGCCCTTGGCCTGCGTGTCGTGAATGGGCGTGCGCTCGCCCGAGAAGTACGGGAGCAAGATCAGCCCCTTGGCGCCAGGCGGCGAGGCCTCGGCTTCGGCCGTCAGCACTTTCAGCGCTTCGGCCGGGGCGAGGTCGCGGGCGAACTGCTCGCGGAACCAGTGCGTAAGCGTTCCGCTGGTGGCGAGGCCCGCCATCGAGGCATGCTGTCCAGGATACAGCCACGGCGCGTACCACAGCCGCGCATCTTGCCCGCGCGTGGCCGTGACCATGATCATGAACATGGTCGAGCCATACATGAGCATGAGGTCGCCAGGGGAGCGGACGCCGACGCTGACGGCCTCGGCCGCGGCATCGATGGTTCCGGTTATGACGGGCGTGCCGGCCGCAAGGCCAGTCGCCGCAGCGGCCTCGCTCGTAACGCTGCCGACGATATCCGTCGTCCAGTTGAGCGCCGGCAGACGGTCTAGATCCACGAGACCGGGCGCCAATGCATCGGACCAGGATTGCGTGGCTACATCGTAAAGCGGGCTCGAACTCGACGCGCTGTAGTGATCGATGACGCAGGCGCCGGTCAATTTCTGCACGATGAACGTCGTTGCGCCGACGATCTTGTGAGCTTTGGCGAAAATCTCGGGGCGGTTGCGCTTCAACCAGAGGATCTTCGGCCCAACCGATTGCGACGTCAGCGCATTGCCGGAGCGATCGAGCAGCGCCGCCTCACCAATTTGCTCCGTCAGCTCCGCGATCTCGGCGGCGGCCCGGGTGTCGACGCCATAGAGCACGCCGTTCATCAGGGGTTCGCCGGCCTTGTCCACCGGCAGCATGCAAGGGCCGATGGCGCTGGCGCCCACGGCCTTGATGTCGGCAGGCGCGACGCCACTATCGGCGATCAGCTTCTGGCTGAGGAAACAGAAATCGCTCCACCAGTCCTCGTTCGGACGATGCTCGGCCCAGCCCGGCTGCGGCACCAGCATTTTATGCGGGCGCGCGGCTGTGGCGACGATTGCGCCTTCGGCATCCACCAGGACGCCCTTGGACTCGAACGTGCCGATGTCGATGCCGAGCGTGTAGGTCATTGGATGTAGTCGTCACGGTCGAGGCTGAACGTCCCGTCGATGCGCGTGATGGCTTTCACCAGTAGCGCGGTCAGTTGGACGAGGTCGGAGAGATCGCAAACCTCAAGCGAGGAGTGCGTGTAGCGACACGGAAAGCCCATATCGATGGATGCCACGCCGGCGTTGAGAAGCTGCACGTAAGACGAATCTGTCAACGCGCCGACATGAGCGCTGCGTTGCAGCGGCAGGCCTTCGGCACGGGCGGTGCTGTCGAACAGTTTGACCAGCGCCGGATGCGGGATGGTGCCGTTCAACGTGCCGCGGCCGTGGAAGCTGTACAGGCTCATGGCCGGCCCGCCTCCGAGGCGCACATCCCCGCGCGCCGTCATGTCCGGCGTATCGGTAGCGAGGATCAGGTCAAGTTGGATGGCGATGTCGGGGTTGAGCGCCTGCGCGGCTGTTACGGCGCCGCGCAGGTTGAATTCTTCCTGAACCGAAAACACCAAGTGCACTGTCGGTTTTTGCTTGGCGCCGAGCAAAGCGCGCACGACTTCGACCATCACCGCACAGGCCGCACGGTCATCGACCGAAGTGCCCGAAAGCCGGTTGCCCGCCAGCGGCAGCACCCTCGGCTCGTAGACGACCGGCGTGCCGATATCGATACCGGCCGCCAGCACCTCGGCCGCCGTTCCGAAGCCTGCATCTATGTAGAGCTCAGGGTACGGCAGCACGCGGTATTTCTCGTCCTGGCCGGTCGCGTGGTGGCTCTTATTCGCGATAAGACCGGGTACGTCCTTACCCTCGCCGACGCAGAGCAGCACGGCTTGCGACGGCAGCGCCCTTTCCGGCACGCCGCCCAGGCGTTCGACGCGGATCAGGCCGTTGGCTTCAATCTTGCGTACGATCAGGCCCAGCTGATCCATATGCGCAAACAGCATCACGGAGGGCGCCTTGGCGTCCCCCGCGATGGTCGCGATGAGATTGCCGAGGCGATCCGAACGCGACGCGATCCCCAGCGCCGTCAGCTCGGCCGCCAGCGCTTTGCGCACCCGGCCCTCATAGCCGCTGAGGCCGGGGATCAGCATCAGTCTGGTCGTCAGGTCTCGCAGCCGGCCGATCATGCGCTGAGGCCTTTCCGCGCTGCACGCGCGAGCTTCATGAATTCTGCTGCCCGCGCCGGATCGACTGCTTTCCAGGTGTCGCCATCGACCTTCAGTGACGAACCAACGATGCAGCCGTCGGCCACCTTCAACACGTCGGCGATGGTCGCGTGCTTCACGCCCGTGTTGGCGAGCACGGGCGTGTCGGGCAGCACCTTCTTGACGCCGGAGAGATCGGACATCGCGGCCGCTTCGCCGGTGATGGCGCCTGAGACCAGGATGGCGTCGGGAATGCTCGAAAACACCGCGCTGCGGGCCCGGTCGGGCAGGCTGCGCTGGTCCAGCGAATAGGCGAATTCGGCCGAGACGTTGTATAGGAGCGCCAGGTCGCGCCGACCCAACCGGTCGCGATAGCGCATGGCGGCGCCGGCATCCGGGTTCCACGGCCCCATGTCCGAGGCATATGTTCCAGTGAAAATCTCGCGCACAAAAGCCGCCCCTGTTGCGGCGGCGACGGCGATCGACCCTTGAGGGTCCCACAAAATGTTTATGCCAAACGGCACTTTGATCTCGGAACGCAGCGCGCCGACCACATAAGCCATGGTCGACGTGGACGCCGTATCCACTTTGAACTCATACGGTCGGTCGTTCTCGTTGCCGAACATCACCCCGTCGAAGCCGGCTGCCTGCAATGCCATCAGGTCTTTGCGCGCGCCCTCGACCAAACCGTCGACGCCGGCCTTGGCATCGTAGAGTGGCGAGCCGGGCAGGGCACCCAGATGCACCATGGCGATGCAAGGTTTTGGCCCCGCGAAGACTTTTCGGAAATTAGCCGGGAATTTGCTGCTCACGCCATCGTCCTTCTACGTTGATTTGGCAAGTAAGGCCTCGACCTCGGCGAGGCTCGGCATGGAGGGCGCTGTGCCAGCCCGCGTCACCGAGATGGCGGCGGCGGCGCAACCGAACCGCGCGGCCTCAAGCGGCGAGGCCCCGCGCGCCAGCGCCGCCGCGAACCCGCCGTTGAATGCGTCGCCCGCGCCAGCCGTCTCGACCACGGCGCCAGCCTTGAAGGCTGGGACGAGAACAGACTGTCTG
>JAYUAJ010000167.1:0-2082 GCA_043741375.1 Hyphomicrobiaceae bacterium
CGTCAGCGATAGAGCCATTGCTCGGGGATGCGGGCGGTGAAGGCGGCGCTCGCGCCCACAACGCCGGGGTGCTCGACGCTGGCCACGACGCCGCGCAACCGCTTGGCCACCTTTGGGAACTCCAGCTCGATATCCGGGCGGCTGGTATGGCCGGCAATCGCAGCGCCCGCGAACCGGCAAGGCGCGTTCTGCGCTTCAATGCTCAGGATCGCGCCCCCTTCGAAGAACAGCCGCGTGCCGCGCGGCAGGAACGAAAATCGCTCGATCCCCTCGACGACGATGTTGGCCCCGATCCAACGCGGATCGAGCGCGGCGATATCCAGGCGTTGCGCCGCCTCCGCCATATCTTCGCGCGAGACCAGCGACACCGCTCGCGTACCACGCATCGTGGTCCCGCGCGGCAGGTAAGGTACGCGCGCATCGGCCGGCATGGCCCAGCCCTGGTGGCGCGAGCCCTCGATGCCGTCCAAGGCGAGCGTCAACGAGGCGACAGCTCCGGTTTGGAATCCTGGGCCGCTACGATCAGATGTGACGCAAAGACCCAGAACGCGGCCTTCACGTTTCTGGCCGGGGATCACATCAGGTTCGGGCATGGTCGACATGCGCAGTTGTGGGCTGCCTTGGGTCACGCCGCCAACAGCTTCTTCACCCGCGCCGAAATCTGGTGGCGCAGCTTGTGGAAACCGCGCGACCCTTCCGAGGTCATCCAGTTCATCTGGATCGAGCGGCGCACGCCTTCGAAACTTTCATGTCCGTGCCAGGAATTCTCGGAGCGCTTGAACACCAGCAACGTCCCGTTGTCGGGCGGCACTTCGGCCACGAACGCGTTCAAGTCACTACCGTTCTTGAGCAACCGCAAGCGCCCGCCGGGCTGCTGCCAGCCATCGTTCAGATAGAGCAGCACCGTGATGATCTTGTCCTTGCTGTCGGTGTGGATCTTGCCATCCGTCGCGCGGCAATAGCCTCGCAGCGAGTACATCTTGGGTTTGCCGGCCAGCTCGACATTGAATTTTTGCTCGATGGCGCGCTCAAAGGCTGGCCCATCCATTTCATCGATCAGCGCCTTCAGCGCTGGCGTTATCGGCACCTCTTCGAGCGGATAGGATCCCGCTTTCAGCGGCGGATAATTGGTGACCACGTCGGTGAGCGCGGACGGCGGAAGAAAGCCCGGCACCACAACATAATCATAGGGTTCTCGCACCAAGGGGGCGGCCGCGAATTTTTCGATTTGCAGATTGGTCATCAGCACGGGTTTCCCTTTTGGCTCGGGTCGGGTTGGGAGGCTCAGGCTGGCATCAGACCCGGCAAGATGGCCTTGCGGGCAAGCCAACGGCGCTCGATTTCGGCGGCGATGTCGTAGGCGGAATCTAACGGCGGATAGGTCCAGTGTTCAATGCGGCTCAAAGTCTCCGGGAGCGCGCGCGTCGCGCCATGTCGCCGCAGCGCGGCGTGGAATCGGGCGAACTTCGCCGAGCCACGGCCCGGCTCGAACACATAGACCGGGCGGCCGGTGGCGCAGGCTTCGCCGGTCATGTTGACGCTGTCAGCAGTCACGATGAGCACATCGGCATGGGCGAGAAAATCAGGATACGGATTTGGCCCCGTCCCGTCCCAGACGATTGAGGGACGCCCACTCACCGCTTGCATGACTGCAGCAAGGAGCGCCGGCGGCGTGCGGCGCGAGGCCGTCACCAGAAAGCTGGTGGTGTCGCTAGCAAGACGTTCTAGCGATGCTGCAAAGCGCCCGATCGCCTCGCCACCAAACGAATAGGCGCCGCTTGGCCCGCCAAGAATGAGCGCGACACGCCGAGGTGGCAGCGCAGCAATCTCTGCGGGCATGTGTACGCGCAGCTCCGCAAGCCGCGCCTGCGAAAAACTATGCGGAGCGGTGAGCGTGGTAATGACATTCGGCCCGCGCAGTTTGTCGTGTTCAGGCACCCAAATCACGTCGGCGGTGCGCGGCCCGGTCTTTGGGTCCTGCAGCACGACGCCGAATGTGCGCAGGCCCGCTTTGCGAAACACCGCGCGAAAATAGGGAATGCTGAGCCGTCCCGTCGCCATCAGCACATCGGGATAGGGCGG
>JAYUAJ010000168.1:0-2081 GCA_043741375.1 Hyphomicrobiaceae bacterium
CTGACGATCGACCGCCCGAACCAGGTCTGGGCGACCGACATCACGTACGTCCCCATGGCGCGCGGCTTCGTCTACCTGTGCGCCGTCATGGATTGGTTCTCGCGGCGGGTTCTCGCGTGGCGACTATCGAATACAATGGAGGCAGAGTTTTGCGTCGAGACACTCGAGGATGCATTGGCGAGGCACACCAAGCCCGGAATTTTCAACACGGATCAGGGCTCGCAATTCACCGGTGCGGCATTCACGGGCGTTCTCATACGCAATGAGATTCTAATCAGCATGGACGGAAAAGGGGCTTGGCGAGATAATGTTTTCGTCGAACGGCTTTGGCGCAGCGTCAAGTACGAGGAAATATACCTGTGGGCCTACGACGACGTGCCCGCCGCCCGCGCCTCGATCGGCCGTTATCTCGCGTTCTACAACACCCGCCGCGCCCACACGGCGCTTGACCGGCGCACGCCCGATCAGGCCTACTTCCACCCGCTGCCACTCCGCATGGCAGCCTAACCCCGGCAGAGGCTCCACTTAGCGACGCGGAATTTTTGTTCAAACAACCGGGGCCACCTCTATTATGCAACCTACCTCTCCACAACCAACAGGAACTATTGACGAACATAAAGGGATCATTTATGCCTGTCGGGACGTATCGTTCAGCGAGGCGTCCCGATGTTGCCGGCCGATCTGCCTGCCGACATGCCGTCCTTCTTTCGTCGCTTCGGCACCGACGATCAGTGTCGAGAGCACCTGTTCCAGGCACGCTGGCCCGGCGGGTTCCGATGCGCCGCAGAGACGTGCTCGGGGACGCGGTGCTACCCGTTGAGCTGGCGGCCGGCCTACCAGTGCGCCGACTGCGGCAAGCAGCATTCCCTGCTGGCCGGCACGATCTTCGAGCAAACCAAGACCGGGCTCGCCCGCTGGTTCCTGGCGATCTACCTCGTCACCTCCTCCAAGCGCGGCATCTCCGCGGCCGAGCTGCAGCGTCAGATGGGCTTCGGCAGCTACCAGACGGCGTGGGCCTGGCTGCACAAGATCCGCCGCGCGATGGTCGATCCCAGGCGGGCCCCACTCGCCGAGCCGATCGCCAGCGCCGTGCAGACCGATGAGAGCTATCTGGGGGCGGCAAAGTCCGGCAAACGCGGGCGCGGCGCTGAGGGCAAGGCCATCATCGTCGGCGCCGTCGAGACGCGGATCGTCGAGGTGCCCAAGGCCAAGCCGAAGTCTGGCGGCAACGACGCACAGACCATCGGTCAGCCCGTCGAGACCGAGCCGAGGCTGCAGCTCGGGCGCATCAGGCTGGCAGTGATCCCCGATGTCAGCGCGGCCAGTCTCGAGCCGTTCGTGACGGCCAACGTGGCCGCGGCCGCGTGCATACGGACGGACGGTGCCAAGGGCTACCAGGGCCTTCCCGACGAGGGCTTCACGCACGAGCCCGTCAACATGTCGAAGCTGTCGAAGGCTGACCTCGCCCTCCATGATCCACTCAGTGCGGCCCATCTCGTTTTCAGCCACGTCAAGCGCTGGCTCCTAGGCACCCATCACGGCGGGCAGAGCCGCAAACACCTGCAGCACTACCTCGACGAGTTCGTGTTCCGCTTCAATCGCCGGCGCGCCCTGTCGATCAGTCATCGCTTCGCCAAGCTGGTCGACCTTGGCGTGGCCACACTGCACACCCCATACTGGCGCATCGTCGGCCGGTCGGCACCCAACCTGCGGCTTGTGGAGACGTAGGTTTCAGAAACGCCCGCCGGATCGGTACTTCTAGTGTTCTGCATCATTCATAAGATACCCGCCAGGGTGTGCCCCAACCACACGAAAACCGCCTTTGTCTCGCGGGTTGGTCCACTTCTGGCGATGGGTATCAAATGAACGAGTCAGAACACTAGCGGATGCCGCCAGTAATACACGAAGCGGGTGAGATTTCTGCTCCTCTCTGGCGGGGCAGGCTCTCCCCGCAAGGGCAAAGAGAAGCGCCGCACTCGCGCGCTGGCCCTTGGCCCCTGGCGTGCTAAGTATAGGCCTCTGCCTCCACAACTGCGGGAGCCCCTCATGACCATCAAACGCCACGAGCCCTCCGACATCCT
>JAYUAJ010000169.1:0-2079 GCA_043741375.1 Hyphomicrobiaceae bacterium
CGCCAACGATCCGTTGCGCAAAATTCTGCTTACTGATGCCGGTCTGCTGTCGAAGACGACAGGGAAGGAGTGGGCTCTTAATTTCAGCGAAACCGCCGGGCCGCTCGATGCCAAGTGGGCGGTAGGAACAACTTATCCAGCGCGACCTACGGATGGCGACGATGTCATCTTCGGCGATGTTGGCCATGACTGGTTGGTCGGTGGCACGGGGCGCGATTCGATGTGGGCCGGTTGGGGCGACGATCTCGTCAACGCCGACGACAAGCTCACAACGGGCGGGGGCTTGAACAAAGGACCTGACACCAACCCGTCGTGGGAGGACTTCGTCTATGGTGGTGCCGGTCTGGATGTCCTGATCGCCAACACAGGCGGGGATCGCCTGGTCGACTGGGGAGGCGAGTACAACACCTACGTCGTGCCATACAACCCCTTCGGCGAGCCGACCGTGGCCCGTCTGATCCAGCCCGCTCTGGAAGCATTCCTGTATGCGCTGTCGAAGAGCCAGGGCGCAGACCAGACGCTTGCCGCGCAGTACGGAACTGTCCCGTCGGCCCGCAACGGCGAGCCGTTCGGCGAACTCGGCGTGATACGGCAGGGCGATGCCGCCTGGGGCGATCAGCATGGCGGGCCACGCGATCCGCAGGGGCCAAACGCCCAGGCCAGCAGGGATGTGCGGGTATCAGCCGGCCTGCTGCCCTTTATGATGGAGGCGTCTGGCGGATTAAGCAGCGCAAGTTCCAATGGCCAGGTTACGTTAACTGCAGTGGCGCTCACGCCAACCGTCCAGGAAGCGATCCAACACTGGATCGACGCCTTGGGCGCGAACGATCCAAGACTCGCGAAACTCAAGGATGTAACGCTGGTGGTGGCCGACTTGCCGGACGGCGAACTCGGCCGGAGCATGGGCAACGAGATTGTCATCGATGTCAATGCGGCCGGCTATGGCTGGTATGTCGATGTGACACCGGCGGATAATGCTGAGTTCTCGATCCGTGTCAAAGGCGGCGCGCTCACGGCAACACCAAACAATGCCGCGTATGCGCACATGGATCTGGTCACCGTGGTTACGCATGAATTGGGTCACATCCTCGGATTCGATCACGCGGACGCCGGGAGGTACGCAGTCATGCACGAAGACCTCGACCCAGGCGTGCGCGTGCTGATCGACCAGCGCGCTTTCGACTATTTTGCGCAGCCCCCGCTTAGCGAACAGAATCTGCTGCGTGCCGCCCTGCAAGCCTCCCAGCAGGAAGCCTGGAACAAAGCGGGAAAGAACAGCCTTCCGGCATTCAATGTCGACACCTTCAGGGACATTGGTCGGGCGAAGGGCAGCATCGACTGGAATGACCGGTTTCTCGGTGGCTGGGGAGCTTCGCCGTTTGGGAATGGTGCGCCGAGGTCAGGACCGAATTTCAGCGACTTTCTGGGTAAAGTGATCGGGTCTGGCGGTGATGGATCCGGTGATGATCGCGACGGGTCCAAGTTCGATAAGCTCGGCGGCGCGCTCAATGCCGGCAAATACGCCAAGGTGGCCAAGGGAGGAGGGCGTTAGAGAATCAGCAACATTCCTCGGCTGCCGCCAACGCGGCGTGCGCGGCGTGTTGCGAATGTGCGGGGGGGCGTCGACCGCATGATCGACTTGCCCGCCCCGTTTGCCTTTTCGCCGCGGCCGGTTTGATCTAGCCTTGATACGTCGCACCATCACTCGTTATGATCAGTGGCCTGCGACTACAAGGCGAAAGAACCCTCACTTGCCGTTCGAGTTAATTCAAACAATTTAGAGGAACAGAACCCACATGGCAGCCAATCGTCCTGAGACCGCAGAAGCCAATACCACCGATCTGGGCGGCACCAAGATCAAGTGGGACGACACCAACATGAAGAGTTCCTATGCCAACGTCTGCAACGTCACCAGCACGCGCGAGGAAGTGGTGATGCTGTTCGGCATGAACCAGGCTTGGAACCGCGGACAGAAGGAAGTCACCATCCAGTTGACGGACCGGATCGTCATCAGTCCGTACGCCGCCAAGCGTTTGGGTATGCTCCTCGACGGGGTTGTGAAGGAATACGAAAAGCGCT
>JAYUAJ010000170.1:0-5048 GCA_043741375.1 Hyphomicrobiaceae bacterium
GCGCGTCAGTTCCGGATCCAGATCAGGCAAAATGCGGGTCGGAGCGATCATCGTCACCCGGCTGCCCAGGCGCAGATGCGCCTGGCCCAGTTCCAGGGCAGGCCCGTTGCTGCCAAGGATGACCAGGTGATCGAAACGGGCAATGCTGCCGAATAGCGTGTCGGTGGTGAGATGGGAAACTTTGTCGAGTCCCTCGATGGCTGGGACGACGGGCGACGAGCCGGTGGCGATGACGAAATCGCGCGCGCGGATACTGCGGTCGTCGACCATCACTACGTCGCGCCCTGCAAAGACAGCAAACCCGCGCAAAACCTGAACACCGAAGCCGGCCAGACGTTCTGCGGACTCGTTGGGAGTGATCGCGGCAATGACGCCCTGGATGTGCTCCGCAAGAGCACGAAAATTGACCGCCGGGGTCATCGGAGCGATGCCGAAGGCCCGTGTCTGGCGTGCGTTGTGGGCGCGATTTGCCGCCGCGATCAATGCTTTGGACGGAACGCTGCCGCGATGCAGGTTGCTGCCCCCCATCAATCCGCGTTCGATCAATACCACCTTGGCGCCCAGTTGGGCCGCGCCTGCCGCCACTGCGATACCGCCAGCGCCGCCGCCGATGACGCAGATATCGGGTTTCACCTCATCGTTCATTCAGTACACTCGTTGGCGGGATGCTGGGGGCGCATGTGGGGCGTGGCTCGCTATAGTCAACCCTGGACGTGGCAAACAGCTTGGCGCTAGTCGGACTGTACTCCAGCCTGCGGATGGCCGGTCGCCTGCGATCCGTACAGATCCGCAAGCACATCCTCAGCGACGGCAAAGGCCATGGAGGCGCCAAAACCACCAGTTGGAATGACCAGACGAACGGCATCGGTCGGACGGTCGACGATCAGCGGGCGGTCGGCGACCACGTGCGTACCGGTCCAGCGTTCAACGACCAGCCGGTCAGGCATGTCGAGAATCCGGTCGAGTTCGCCCAGGATCTGCTGCTCAGTATTGGCCGGCATGAAGGGGTCTGGCGAGGGGGCCGTCTGGCGACCATCGCCTACGATTAGGCTCCGGTCCGAGGTCTGGACCGCCAGCATCCTAATGCTCGGGGCGTTCGGGTCGCCGCGTTCGGCGCCAAGGCGCAATGCTAGGTTGCGGGCGTCGGGCAGATCGGCGAACCCTGGGCTGGCCAGCAGTCCGAGATCGGTCTGCACGGGCACCGGAAGGCGCATGCGCCGGCCTGGCGTCACGCGCAACATCTGCACGCGGCAGCGCGTCAGCCGGTAGTTGGCGATGCGCGAGGGGAACAGCGCCAGCATTTCCTCGCCCGGGCAAACCACCACGGCTTCAGCACGTACCGGCCCGGCCGAGGTATCGATGCGGGACGGAAATACCGAGCGCACATGAACGCCGCGCACGAACTGCACCGAGCGGGCCTCAGCCAGCCACCGGGACAAGCCCACGCACAGCCCGCGTGCGTCGTAGCGCAGTTCGTGGGGGGACCACATGGCGCCCAGAAATCCGCCATCTTTCAGCACAGGAACGCGTTTTCGTGCATTGTCAGGGCTCAACATCTGGCAGCCATCGCCCATCTCTGACGTGGCAAATGCCTCAATCAAGTCAAGCCCCTCAGGACGCATGGCAATGGTCATCAGCCCGCGCTGATCGATGGCGATGCCGGCTTCCTTGGCGATCTCAACCAGAATGTCGCGTGACCGCCGAGATCGCTGCCAGGCGAGGCCGCTCTGCTGCCCGGTTGTGACATTCAGGCCATAACCTGTGGCCCCGGCGCCTACCGATTGCGGCTCCCGATCCAGCACCACCACGCGCTTGCCCAGCTTCGAGGCGGCATAGGCATGCGCCAGCCCAACCATGCCGGCGCCGACAATGGCAAGATCGAAAGTCTGGGCAGTGACGCGACTTGTGGGCATTGACGTTGGATCACGACATTCGAATGGTGACGGCGGTCTGGCGCTCCGGCCGCGCACCAGCGCCAAGCCCAACGTTAACCAGCTTAACGGCGTATCTCAGGCGTGCGCGCCTGGAAAGCGTAATTCTCTGGAATACACGGGCGCGTTCGTCGCAATGGCCGTTTGGCAACGCTGGGCCTAGCGGCCCGCGCCTGAGCCGTGTATCTAGGTTGCGGCCGGGCCGGATACTGAGCCGGATGGGTTGTTGCGTCGAAATCGTCGGAGAACAGAATGTCTTATCGGGCTATACCGCTACTGGTGATTGCGCTGATCATCTACAACGCGATCGTTTTCGCCTTCAGCGGCACAAGTCCCGACCATATATTCTGGGGCACGGCAACTCTCGACACCACAACCAACAAGCTGACCGAGCACAGCGCCGACATTTTCTCGGTCCGTATGCCCTACGGTAGCAACTGGCATTTCACCCGCGGCGACCTGATGTTGTTCGTCGGACTGCTGCTGTTGGCGGTCGAGGTCGTCAAATCGACCTATACGCGTGGCGCCGCAATGGCCGATCAGGCATTTTCCACCCTGCTGTTCGTGATCTTCCTGGTTGAATTCCTGCTGGTTCCGCAGGCCGGGACGTCACTGTTCTTCCTGTTGACCGCCATGTGCGCCTTCGACGTGGTGGTAGGCTCGATCATCGGAATCCGCACGGCGCGCCGCGACATCGGCTTTGGCTCCGGCTCCGACAGGTAGGCGGCTGCCAGATGTGGATTGTGCTGAGAGCCGTTCGGCTGGCTTTAACCAAAGTCTGCTAGGGATGTCGTCTGGGCACCCTCCACCCGACGATGGTCAAGGTCCCGCTGTGACGCGATCCTTGAGAAGCAGTCCCCCGTGAAGCCGCTTACCAGTGCACCAATGCCGATAGGTTCAAGAGCCCCCGACATGGCGACCCTCGACGCTGCGGCCGTGCTGGCCGCAGTGCAGGATGTCGCCTTTCAGTGGGACTTGGCCTCGGACGCCATGGCCTGGCAGGGCAACGCCAAGGACGTGCTGCGGGTGGATGGGCCGGCCGCTATCGCCAGCGGCACGGCGTTCCAGCTGCTGGTCGGTGCCGAGCACGCTGGCGCGCGCTATCGCGGCATCTGGGAATCCGGCGCGCGCGACGAAGGCGTGGGCGTCAGCTACCATATGCAGTACCGCCTGCTGCCGCAGGGCCGCCGGCATGCCGAGCAGCTCTGGATCGAAGAGCGCGGCTGCTGGTTCGGCGGCGCCGATGGCAAGCCCGTCCGGGTGGTGGGCGTTTTGCGGGTCATCGACCGCCAGCGCGAAGAACTGGATCGCCTGCGCCGGCTCTCGGAACACGACGAACTCACCGGCCTGATGAATCGCCGCATGTTGCTGAGCGGCCTCGACTCCACCATCACCGAGGCCAGCGTCACCGGCCGGCCGTGCGTCCTGCTGATCGCGGCCATCAACAACCTCGCCATCATCAACCAGACATTTGGCGTTGAGCTCGGTGACGAGGTCATCGCCATGGTCGCCGACCGGCTGCGGGGCCAGATGCGGGCCGGCGATTTCATCGGACGTTACTCGACCAACAAAATCGGCCTGGTCATCCACGATTGCGAGGCTGACGGCCTGCAGGCCGTGGCGCGCCGGCTGATGGCGGTCGTGCGCAACAGCACAATTACATGTTCTACCAGCGAGATCTCGACCACGATTTCCATCGGCGCGGTCCAGGTGCCGCTGCACGCCCAGTCGGCCAAAAGCGCCGTGATGGCTGCTCTGGAAGCCTTGGACCAGGCGCGCGAGGTGAGGCAGGACCGAGTCGTGGCCTTTACCCTGGGGCACGTTGCCATCAAGGCGCGGCAACGCTCCATCGAAACGGCGGAAAGTGTGCTGAGCGCCCTGGAACAACAGCGCATGCGCGTGGCGCTGCAGGGCATTGTGCAATCGGGCACACGCAAAGTGGCGTTCTACGAGTGTTTGCTGCGCATGCTCGGAACCGACGGCACGCTGATCTCCGCCGGACAGTTCATCCCGATCGCCGAGCAGCTCGGCTTGTGCCGGATGATTGATCAGCGCGTGTTGGAGTTATCGGTTGGCTTGATCAAGGCCGATCCCAACCTGCGCATCTCCTTCAACGTGTCCAGCCTCACCTCAAGTGATCACGCCTGGCTGGTGCATCTGCATCGCCTGACCGGCGGTGATCGCTCGTTGACACGCCGGCTGATTGTCGAAATCACCGAAACCATGGCGATTGCCGACCTGGATGAGACGGCGGCGTTCGTCGATATGCTGAAAGAGATCGGCTGCACCGTTGCGCTGGACGATTTTGGCGCCGGCTTTACTTCGTTTCGCAACCTGAAGTCGCTCAACGTCGACATGGTCAAGCTCGACGGCAGCTTCATCAAGAACCTGAAAGAAGACCGCGCCAGCCGCATCTTCGTTCAAAGCATGGTGGACCTCGCCAAGAATTTCGGCATGGAGACGGTGGCCGAAATGGTCGGCGACGAAGACACCGCCCGCATGTTGCAGGACGCCGGCGTCGATTATCTGCAGGGCTTCATGTTCGGCCAGCCGCAAGTGGCCCCGTTGCCGATGCCGGTCGCGCCGAAGGCGTGAGGGTGGCGGTGCTCCCTCCTCTCCCCCTTCTTCAGGGGGAGAGGAGACCGCGTCTCCTGCGCGGAGGCGCAAAACAATAGGGCAGCGCGTTTTAGCGCAAGAGCCACGCGGTCGGTGAGGGGCAGCAACCAGCGCCGGCCTTTTCGCGACCTGTACAGAGCAAGTGGCTGCCCCTGAGTCCTCGCGCTTTGCGCACGGGCGACATCCTCTCCCCCTGAAGTAGGGGGAGAGGAGAGGTACGCTGCGCGCAAACGGCAATGAGCGGAGGATTTCTCCTCCGCCCATCATCTCACGGACTAGTTCGCCCGCTCTTCGAGCCCATAATCGCGCATCTTGCGATAGAGCGTGGAGCGGCCGATCTTCAGGCGTTTGGCGACTTCGGTCATGTGGCCGCGATAGCGGGCCAGCGCCAGGCGGATCATGTCGGCCTCGATCGATTCCAGGGAGCGAATTTCGCCCTCCTCGGTCTCGATCGGCAGGCCCATCATGGCGAGGCCCGGGGTCTGCATGAATTCCACCGTG
>JAYUAJ010000171.1:0-11633 GCA_043741375.1 Hyphomicrobiaceae bacterium
CTCGGTTGGATGCTCAGACACGGCGGCGCCGGCCTCTTCGGCCATGGTCGCCATGGGCTGCAAGGCGACGTTGGTAAAATCGGCCATGGAGCGGGCGAGGCCGCCTTGTCCGGCATCCGTTAGCGACTGGGTCCAGGACGCCATCAGCCGTTGGTTGCTTTCCACGCAATCCTGTAGAGCGTCGCGCCAGAAGCTGACACCAAGCTGCCCGAAGTCGGCTGCTGTGCGGCAGGCCATGGCTTTGCGGGGCAGGTCGAACTGCGCGCGGGCGCGCCGGTTGGCCAAAGAAACGAGTTCGAGATTGCAGCGCATCGCGCTCTGGGCGGCTGCGCCAAGAACGGCGAGGCCTTTGGCGGGATTGAGCATTTCGATGGTAGTGGGCATTGCGCTCGGCTCGCTTGCTGCTCGGGCGCTTGCTTCGAATTGGGCCATGACACAAACCTTTCAACTGACCGAACAAACCCAGACAGTTTTCAACAAAGGAGTTACTGTAGCACTATTTTCGGTCTGCGACAAATCGAGCATTGATCTGGATCAATCTTTGGAAAATCAAGGCGTTAACCAATTTTGTGACGGTCAAACCTTCAGTCGCTTCACCGCCGTGACCGCCGATCCGGTCGCTTCAGCGCGGCCGATGACGGTCAAAAGTAGCTCGCGCATCACCGCCATGTGGTGGCCGTTGGCGTGCACCAGGTGGGCAGCACCGGTCATGATGCCGACGTGGCCGCGCCAAAAAACCAGGTCGCCGCGCTTGAGATGGGTCCAGTCCTGCCGCGGGACGGGTTCGCCCAGCTCGGCCTCTTGCATGTCGCTGTCACGCGGCGCCTCAAGGCCGGCCGCTCCAAGCGCAACCTGCACCAGTCCCGAACAGTCGAGTCCCAGCGCCGTCTTGCCGCCCCAGCGATACGGCGCGCCCAGAAACCGCTCGGCGACGGCGACGAAATCGGGTTCGCTCGCGCTCACCACGGAGGCATGCTGGCGGGGCATGAAGAGCCCGCCCGAGAGCTTCAGAAAGTCGCCCGCTAACGTACCCGCGACGCGCGCCCCTAACGGCAGCACCATACGCAGGTTCGACTTGATGTTTGGGTTCTTGAAGCCGTAGCCCCACTGGCAGGACACCCAATGGGTCAACGTTTCGCTCGCGGCCCCCAACGCCTCGCGCGCCACGTATCCGACGTAGCCGTCGCGCACGAGTTGCACGAAGGCCCAGTCCCTAACTTCCTCGAACACCAGGATATCTTCGCCCCACAAGGCCTCGGTGCTCGCCGGTTGATCGGTCCGCGGGGCCGCATGCAGCTCGATCGACGGGACGATCAGACGGCGCAGTTCGCCATCGACAAAGCGCGCCGCCTCGATCTGCCCGCGCAAGCGAGCATCGGCCAGATCGGGACGGTAGGCATAGCGGCGAAGATCGAGTTTGGCCATTGGCTCAGACGCCATAACGTTGCCGGAACACCTCGAACAGAGCCCGCGCGCCCTGCGGCTCGGCGCCTTCGGGTTTGCCAGGCTTGGGCCTGGTAGACCAGGCGAAGATATCGAAGTGCAGGTAGCGGCCGGCGTCCTTGGCGAAGCGCTTCAGAAACAGCGCGGCCGTTACGGATCCCGCATGCGGGCCGCCCGAGATGTGATTGACGTCCGCGATCGAGCTTTTCAGGAGTTTGTCGTAGGGCATCCAGAGCGGCATGCGCCAGATTGGGTCGTCAACGGCGAGGCCGGCGACGTAAAGCTCCGCGGCAAGCTCCTCATCATCCGTATACATTGGCGCCAAGTCCGGCCCTAGCGCGACGCGGGCCGCGCCGGTCAGGGTTGCATAGGTCACCAGCGTATGGGGCTTGTCCTCGCAAGCCAGCGCCATGGCGTCGGCCAGCACCAGACGCCCCTCGGCGTCGGTGTTGCCGATCTCCACTGTTGTCCCGTTGCGCGCGTGCAAAACATCGCCGGGACGGAAGGCATTGCCGGAAATGCTGTTCTCGGCGATCGGCAACAGCACGCGCAGGCGCACGTCCAGTTTTGCGCCCATGATCATGCGGGCCAACGCCAGCACAGTCGCCGCCCCGCCCATATCCTTCTTCATGCTGGACATGCCGTCGGCGGTCTTGATGTCGAGCCCGCCAGTGTCGAAGCAGATGCCTTTGCCGACCAGCGTGATCTTCGTCGCGCCGTCCCGGCCCCAGGTAAGATCCACCAGCCTCGGCGCGCGCGGAGACGCCCGGCCGACGGCATGGATCATGGGGAAATTTTCTTTGAGCAGGTCATCGCCGACAATCGAGCGCGCCGTCATACCGTGCTCGCCGGCCAGCTGCCGCGCGGCCTTCTCCAGGTCGTCCGGCCCCATGTCCGAGGCCGGCGTCATGATGAGGTCGCGCGCCATCCAGACGCTATCGGCCATTTGGATCGCGCGGGCGCGGGCGGCGCGGTCGGAAACGATCAGGCGCGCGGTCGGCTTGGACTTGACGGCCTTGTAGCGTTCGAACCGCCAAGCCCCCATGGCCCAGGCAAGCGCGAAATCGCCAGCCTTGGCTCCCTCTGCCAGGCAATAGTCGCCCGCATCCAGCGCCAGTGGCAGATTGCCCAGTTGCAGCGGCCCGCCGCCCTCGGCGATGTCGTCGGACGCGCCAACCACCACCGCCGCCAAGCCGCCATCAGCGCCCGGCACGCATAAAACTTTGCCAGCCTCGCCGGCGAACCCCGACACCTCCAGCCAGCGCCGCTGCGCCGCCGTCAGACCCGCCAAATCCTTGGCCATGGTGTCCTTGCGCACCACATGGATCGGCGTTGCGCCCGCAGCGCCCGCCTCGGTGGCCAGCACGTCGCTCGCGCTCCCCCGTCCGTTCGTCGCACGCGGTTCGGTCTTGGCAGCGTCCTTGCTTTTTGCCATCGTCTCTACAGATGCTCCTAATGGGGTTCGCCCCAGGTATTGCCAGGGGCTGCGGCTAAACACAATCGAACCTGGAGGGAATCCCCCATGGCGTCCACCGCCTACACGCTCGTCGTCGGCAGCAAGCAGGTTTCTTCATGGAGCCTTCGGCCCTGGATTTTGATGAAGCAAGCGGGCATCGCCTTCGACGAGGTGGTGATCCGCCTGCGCCAGATCGGCACCAGCGCGCAGATCCTGGACCACTCGCCGGCCGGCCTGGTGCCGGTGCTTAAGCACGGCGCCCTGACCATTTGGGACAGCCTCGCCATCGCCGAGTATCTCAACGAGCAACATGCCGACCGGCAATTGTGGCCAGCTGCTGCCGCCGAGCGCGCGCAAGCCCGCTCGGTTTCCGCCGAGATGCATTCCGGCTTCCGCGACCTGCGGATCGGCTTGTCGATGGAGTTTTCCGGCCGCGGCCTGACGCCGGCGATCAACGAGCAATGCGCCAAGGATATCCGGCGCATCGCCACCGTCTGGCGCGACACGCGCAAAGCCCATGGTGCCGTGGGCCCGTTCCTGTTCGGCGCGTTCTCGATCGCCGATGCGATGTATGCGCCGGTCGCCTCGAGGTTCACGAGCTATGGAACCAAGCTCGCCGACTACGGCGACGACGGCTCGGCCGAAGCCTACCGCGCGATGATGATGGCGCTGCCCTCGATGGCCGAATGGGCCAAGGGCGCCGTCGCTGAGCCACCCCTGAAGGACAATTGAGCCATGCCCCGCATCCTCTGCTACGGCGACAGCAACACCTGGGGTTACGCCACCACCCCGCGTCCTGACGGGCGCTATGCGGATCATGAACGCTGGCCGCGCGTCATGGGCGCCGCGCTCGGGCCGGACTGGACAGTGATCGAGGAGGGACTGAACGGCCGCACCACGGTGCATGCCGATCCCATCGAAGGCCTATGGCTGGACGGGTCCTCGACCCTCACTGCCATCCTGCGCAGCCACATGCCGCTCGACGTGGTGGCGATCATGCTGGGCACCAACGATCTGAAAGCTAAGTTCTCGGTTGGCCCATTCGACATTGCGGGCGGTGTGGAGGTGTTGCTGAAGCAGCTGTCGCGCGCTGAGGCGGGGCGCGGCGGCGGCGCACCCAAAGCGGTGGTGATCTGCCCACCGCCGATCCTGGCGACATACGGCGAGTTCCAGTTCTTCGGCGAGATGTTCTCCGGCGCCCATGAGAAATCGCTGCGGTTGGCCGGTTTCTATCAGGCGGTAGCGGCCCAACACGGCGCGGCGTTCCTGGATGCCGGCAGACACATCGCAACCAGTGCGTACGATGGCGTCCATCTCGATGTTGAGATGCAGGCCCGACTGGGCCAGGCAGCGGCGGAGGCGGTGCGCCGTAACGCGTAGGTGGGTTGAGCCTTCGCGAAGCCCACCGCATAGCACGTTCAAACAGTGGGCTTCGCGAAGGCTCAGCCCACCCTACGCCTATATCAACCGCGCGCCCTTCGTGCCCTCGATAATCGCCGTCACGCCCATGCCGCCGGCAGTGCACACCGAGATCAGCGCGCGGCCGCCCTTGTCGGCGACCAGTTTCGCAGCCAGCCCCAGGATGCGCGCGCCGGTGGCCGCGAACGGATGCCCGTAGGCGAGGCTCGATCCTTTCACGTTCAGCTTGGCTCGGTCGATCAAGCCCAGCGGCTTGTCCTTGCCCAGAACATCTTTGCAATAGATGGGATCCTCCCACGCCTTCAGCGTGCAGAGCACCTGAGCGGCGAAGGCTTCATGGATCTCGTAGAAATCGAAATCCTGCAGCGTGAGGCCGGCGCGGTCCAGCATGCGCGATACGGCGATGGTGGGCGCCATGAGCAGGCCCGCTCCGTTGACGAAATCAACGGCTGCCGTTTCACCGAACGTTAGAAAGGCCTGAGGGGCGAGCCCCCGTTTGGCCGCCCAATCCTGGGAGGCCAGCAGTACGCTCGACGCACCGTCGGTGAGCGGCGTGGAGTTGGCTGCCGTCAGGGTTCCGCGCTCGGACTTTTCAAAGGCGGTCTTCAGCGTGGCGAGCTTGGCGAGGTCGATGTCCCCGCGCAGATTGTTGTCGCGGAACACGCCGGCGCAGGGCACGATCAAGTCGTCGTGGAAGCCTTCTGCATAGGCCTGCGCTGCCTTCTTGTGGCTGTCGTAGGCCAGCTGATCCTGATCGGCGCGCGCAATCTTCCAGGTCTGCGCCATCAGCTCCGTATGCTGACCCATGCTGAGGCCGGTGCGCGGCTCGCTGGTGTTGGGCGGCTGCGGGGACAGTTCGCTGGGCGAAAAATCCTTGAACACCGCCAGCCGCTCCATAACCGTGCGGGCGCGTTGCAGGGCGACCAACCGCTGCGCGAACTTGCGCGAGAACACGATTGGCGCGTCGCTGGTCGTGTCGGCCCCGCAGGCGATGCCGCTCTCGATCTGGCCAATGGCGATCTTGGCGCCGATATCGATGGCCGCCTGCAGGCTGGTGCCGCAGGCCTGCTGCATCGTGATGCCGGGAGTTGTGGGATGCAGCTTGGTGTCGATGACAGCCTCGCGCGCAAGATTCCAGTCCCGCGAATGCGAGACCACCGCGCCGCCCACGACCTCGCCGATCGGAACGCCCGCGAGCTTGTACTTATCGACCAGCCCCGAAATGGCGGTCGACATCATCTTCAGGTTAGTCTGCTCCGCATAGAGCGAATTGGAGCGGCAGAACGGAATGCGCGAGCCGCCAATGATCGCAATCCGCCGAAGCGCCTGGCTCATCACAAACCTTCCTTGTTGGATCTGGCGTCCTGACGCCAATTGCCCTCAACCACGCGGGATGTCCCAAACTTTTGTGAAATTCAATATTGGCCGTTGGAATCGAACGCCTGCAGCGACAAACTTCCCAGCAAGATTCAACATGGGTTGGAAGCTCGCCATCTGATTTGCCGAGTCCAAGCTGTCCCAAAGACTCACATTGGTCATGGCATTGTTCGCGCGGTCGATTCCCGCGTAATACGCGAGATTGCCGCGCATGGCCTGAATCCCTGATTCTAGGTCAGACTTGGTGGCCGAAAGCATCTGCTCAATCAGATCGGCTTTGTCGGGATCAAATTGTCCAATTGACACGCGAATAACGATCATGGCTCTGCCTACTTCGTCGTAACTACTATTGACCCGGACTGCCGCACTACGCCGCCTCGCTGCGCTTCGTCACAGACTGCTGACTCGCCCGATAATTCAGCGGCCCACCCCGGAACGGCGCAAACCCCGTCCCGAAGATGACGCCGGCATCGACCATGTCAGCGCTCTCGACCACCTTCTCGTCGCGGCAGCGCTCGCACTCGTCAATCATCGGCTTGACCAGTTCCTCGCCCAGCAGATGCAGCTCAACGACATTGTACGGAGGTTCGGGCGTCTTCTGCTCGGGTTTACCGTCTTTCCAGACGTAGAAGCCCTCGCCTGTTTTCTTGCCGAGTTTTCCGGCGGCGACCTGCGTCGCTAGCTTTGAGCCCTCCATCGCGCCGGCCGAGATCCCAAGAATTTCCGCGACGAACTTGCAGATATCGAGGCCCACCTGATCGGCCAACTCCAACGGGCCGACCGGCATGCCGAAGGTTTTCGCCGCCTCGTCGATCTTCTCGCGCTCGACGCCAGAATCGAGTTTCGCCATCGCGCCCATCATGTAGGGCACGAGCACGCGGTTGACCAGGAAGCCCGGCACGCTCTTGACGATCAGCGGATACTTGCCGATCGCCGTCACGACCGCGCAGCCTTTGGCGATTTCCTCCGGCCGGCTGTCGACGCCCTTGATGACTTCAACCAGTGGCAGGGCGGGGACAGGATTGAAGAAATGCAGGCCGATCAGGCGGCCCTTGTCCATCAGCTGCTCGGCGATCTTCTCGATCATTATCGACGACGTGTTGCTCGCCATCACCGCGCCAGGCTTCAGGCGCGGCTCGATGTCTTTGAAGATCTTCTGCTTGATCTCAAGTTTTTCGACCACGGCCTCGATCACAACGTCCGCACGCGGTAGATGCTCGCCTTTGCCGTCCAGCAGCAGGCGGGCTATGGCGGCGTCGACTTCGGTGCGGGATTTGAGGCGCCTACGGAATAATGACTTCGCCTGCTCGGCGGCCTTCTTCAGCTGCTCCTCGTTAATGTCCTGGAGGCTGACCTCCATGCCCGCCAGCACGCAGACGGCGGCGATATCGGCGCCCATGGTGCCCGCGCCGATCACATGCGCGCGCTTGGGCTTGAAATCGCCGCCCTTGGGGGCCTGGGCCTTCATGGCCTCCGAGAGCCTGAATACACGGCGCAGGTTGCGCGCAGTCTCGCTCACCATCAGCGGGGCGAACATGCGGGGTTCAGCCGCCTGCATGGCTTTGTCGCTGCCGCCATTTTGTTCGAACAGATCAATGAGCCGGAACGGGGCGGGGTAGTGTTCCTCGCGCACTTTTTCACGCGTCTTCTTGCGCATCTGGTCGGCGAGGAAGCCGCGCGCGGGCCACTGCCGCATCAGGTTCTGCGCAAAGCCGGCGCTCTTGGAGCGCTTCTTGGCCAGCACCGCCTTGCGCGCCATCCAGCGCAGATTGGCCGGAGAGGGCGCCAACTCGTCAATAAGCCCCATGCCCTTGGCGGCGCTGGTGCGCAGCATGTTGCCGGTGAGCATGGCCGTCATGGCGGCTGTCGGGCCTGCCTGCCGGATCGACCGGAAGGTGCCGTTGAAGCCAGGGAAGATGCCGAGCTTGACCTCGGGGAAGCCGACGCGGGTGGCCTCGTCGCGATCCGCGATGCGCCAGCCGCAGGCCAGCGCTAGCTCCAGCCCGCCCCCTAGGCACATGCCATGAATGGCGGCGACCGTCGGCACGCTGAGCCTTTCCAGCCGGTCAAGAACTTCCGTCGCCTGAGCAAGCGCCGTGCGAACCTCGCCTTCGCTGCGGAAGTCGTCAAACTCGCGAATATCTGCGCCGTGAACGAAGCTCGATGGTTTTCCGGAGATGAACACCACGCCCTTGATGGTGGCGGCCGCCGCCAAGGTCTCGGCCTCACCGACAATCGCGGTGAGTTCCTCCAGCGCGCGCCGGCTGAGCGTGTTGACCCGCTCGCCCTCGCGGTCGAACACCGCCCAGGCGATCATTTCTTGATCGACCGAGAAGCGCCAGTCTTTTAGAGCGTTGATATCGGCGGTCATTGGGGAACCCTTAACGCGTAGAATTGAGGTCGATGTTGCTTGGTGCGGATGATCATTCCGCCGCCTTACTTGTCGTCGTATTCGACAGCATACGGTAGTGCGGCTTCACTTCTTCGGGATCGAAATGATCAACGGCGATGACGCGCGCCGTCAGGTCCTCGGCCTCGCGCAGTTGCGCGGCTTCGGCCTCGGTGATGATGCCTTTGGTCTTGGCCTCGCCGATCCAGTCGCGGCCATGGTAGCGCTTGATGTCGCCCTTGCGCACGGCGCGCTCGAGCTTTCTCTGCGCCTCTTCGGCGGCGACAACTTTTGGCAATGTGTGTTCGAGCAAGCCCACATGATCGTTGGGGTCATGGGTGACGAAGATTTCGCGCGTCAGCCGATCGCGCGAATCGCCGGGCTCAAGCACCAGCGCAACGGCTTGGCGGGCGAGACGGTCGCTGGCCGGACGCATGCGGGCACCGAGCGGGAAGGCGACGAAGCGCATCAGCCAGCGGGCGGGTGCGATCGGGAAATTGTCGATGGCCCCGGCGATGGCGGTCTGGAAACGATCGAGGCCATTGCGAGCGGCCATTTCCACGAACGGCATGTCGGCCAGTATCCGTCCGTCGTCCTCGTAACGCTTCAGCACGCAGGACAACAGATAGAGTTCGGACAGCGCGTCCGCCATGCGGCCAGTGATCCGCTGCTTGGTTTTGAGGCCGCCGCCCAGCAGCGCCACAGTGATATCGGCGACGAAGGCGAAGGTGCGGGACGCACGCCAAAGCTGGCGATACCAGCTCGCGGTGCGACCAGCATCCGATGGAGAATTGGCAAACAGGCCGAGCGTGAGATTGTGAAACAGCGCGCCGAACAGGTTTGAAACGCTGAACGCCACATGATCCATCAGCAGGTGCTCGAAGTCCGCGACACCCTTGGCTGGGTCCTTCTGCTGCGCAGCCTGGATTTCCTTGTAGAGATAGGGATGCGCCCGAAGCGCCCCTTGCGCAAAAGTGATCAGCGTGCGCGTGAGAATATTCGCACCTTCCACCGTGATGCCCACGGGAACCATCTGGTACGCCGACTGCAGATAATTGGCTGGCCCGTCGCAGATGCCGCGCCCGCCGTGGATGTCCATGGCCGCGTTCACACTGTCGCGCATGCGCTCGGTCGACTGGTATTTCAACAACCCACCAAGCACGGACGGTTTCTCGCCGCGCGTCACCATGGAGGCCGTCACGCCGCGCGCCGCTTCCAGCACATAGGCATTTTCGACCAGCAGCGCCAGAGCTTCCTCAATGCCCTCCATCTTGCCGACCGCGATGCCGAACTGGCGCCGGATGCGGGCATAAGCGGTGGTGACCCGCAGCATCGTCTTGGCGCCGGCCGCGGCCGAAGACGGGAGCGAGATCGAGCGCCCCGCCGACAGGCACTCCATCAGCATACGCCAGCCCTGGCCGACCCGTTCCTGCCCGCCGATGATGAAATCCATCGGCACAAAGACGTCTTCGCCCCAATTGGGACCGTTGGGAAACGCCGCGCCCGACGGCAGATGACGCCGGCCGATGCGCACGCCGGGATGATTGGCCGGGATTAGGGCCAATGTGATCCCGATATCTTCGGTCTGCCCCAAGAGTTTCTCAGGATCTAAGAGGTGGAACGCGAGCCCGAGCAGCGTCGCGTTGGGGCCAAGCGTGATATAGCGCTTGTCCCAGCTCAGTTTGATGCCGAGCACCTCTTGGCCATTGTGCTGGCCCTTCGTGACGACCCCGATATCGCGCATGTTGGCCGCGTCCGACCCCGAAGTCGGCCCGGTGAGGCCGAAGCAGGGGATCTCTAGACCCTTGGCCAGGCGCGGCAGAAAGCGCTCTTTCTGATCGGGCGTGCCGTATTTTTCGATCAACTCGCCAGGTCCAAGCGAATTGGGCACCATCACCACTGTGACGGCGTCGGGGCTGCGCGAAGAAATCTTGCCGATGATCAGTGATTGGGCCTGGGCGGAAAATCCGAGCCCGCCATGTTCCTTGGAAATCAGCATGCCGAGAAAACCCTTCTCGGCCACATAGCGCCAGATGCGCTCGGGGATCTCGTGCTGGTTGTGCCGGATCTCCCAATCGTCGAGCATCTTGCACAGCTCTTCGCTCGGCCCGTCGAGGAAGGCGCGCTCCTCGGAGCTGAGTTGTATCGGCGGAACGGCTTTCAGCTTGGCCCAGTCGGGCGTGCCGGAAAACAGCTCCGCGTCCCAACCAACCGTACCCGCCTCAAGCGCGGCCGATTCCGTTTCGGACACTGGCGGCAAACTCTTCTGGACGATGTTGAAAATCGGCCCGACCAGCGACTGGCGCACTCTGTCGACGTTTAAGGCGAAGAACGCCGCCGCAGGCAGACACATGAGCAGCACGGGAAACAGCGTCAGGGTGTGCCCCACCGGAGTCGCCAGCCAATAGACTGCCGCGATGATCGCCATCGCCGTGCCCCAAACGATGAGCCGCGACCGGCGCATCGCCAAAACGAAGATCGCCGCAATCGCTATGACCAGAACGAGCCATTCCATCGCCAAATTGCCTCAAAAAACACCGTCTCTCGCATGCCGCAGGACATCGCCGGGCCAGATCTGCGCAGCCGATACTACCCGACACAGCACGCGGCGTCGAATAGCAAGGCCCGCAATGCCCCGGTTTTCTGCAGTTTCGACACGATCGTTCGCATTTCGTTCGCGACCATTCCTATTTCGGCACTGGCGGCTCTGCCCGCGCGGACGTTAGAAGTCAGGCCCGCCGCCTCGGATCGCCCATCCCATGTCCCTGTTTCTCGACGTCCACCACCGCCAGGGAGCCTTCTTACTCGATGTGCGCATTGAAGCCGTCGCCGGAGTTCTGGCGTTGTTCGGCGCTTCAGGATCGGGCAAGACGACGCTACTCAACATCATAGCAGGTTTGGTGCGGCCCGCTAATGGTCGCATCGCCGTGGACGGCAAGGTGCTGACTGACGTTGCCGCCGGCGTTCACGTGCCTCCGCACAGGCGACGACTCGGCTACGTCTTCCAGGACGCCCGGTTGTTTCCGCACCTGACGGTCGCTCAAAACCTCAACTATGGACGCTGGTTAGCCCCCGGCGGCGTCCGTGGTCGAGCCCGCTTCGATCAGATCGAACAGCTGCTGGCGCTTGGTCCGCTGCTGGCGCGCGCCCCCCAACAGCTGTCGGGCGGCGAGAAGCAGCGCGTGGCGATCGGCCGGGCATTGTTGTCCGAGCCACGGCTGCTTTTGATGGACGAGCCGCTGGCCGCTCTCGATCAGGCGCGCAAGGAGGAGATTCTGCCCTTTTTGGAGCGGCTCCATGACCAGACCGGCGTGCCTATCATATACGTCAGCCATGCCCTCGCCGAGGTGGCGCGGCTGGCAACGGGGGTGGTGGTTCTGGAGGCCGGCCGCGTCATTGCCCAAGGCCCGGTCGGCGAGGTGCTTGCCCACGCCGAACAATTGCCCGCCGCCGAGCGCGGGGAAGCCGGGGCCGTGATCGAAGCACGCGTCGAGCGCACTCAAGCAGGTCTCTCGCATTTGCGGTCTCACGGCAATGTCTGGCTGGTTC
>JAYUAJ010000172.1:0-2068 GCA_043741375.1 Hyphomicrobiaceae bacterium
GCCACACCAGCAGGGCGGCACGTCGAGTTCGGCGGCCGTGGGCCAAGGGAGCGGATTGTGGCCCCATTCGCCGCCGATCGCGCGACGTCCATCGATGAGCTTGCCATCTACAACCAGCCCGCCGCCGCAGCCAGTGCCCAGGATCACGCCGAAAACTATGCGTGATCCGCTGCCTGCGCCGTCGGTCGCTTCGGAAAGCGCGAAACAGTTGGCGTCGTTGGCCAGCCGGACCGGGCGGCCAAGGCGGGCTTCCAAGTCCTGCTTCAGCGGTTTGCCGTTCAGCCAGATGGAATTTGCGTTCTGGACACGGCTCGTCGCGGGTGAGGTCGAGCCTGGCATGCCGATGCCCACCGTGCACGAACAACTCGCGCCGGATTCGAGCGCGGCCACCAACCCGCCCAGCGCCTCAACCGTCGCTTCGTACCCATCGCGCGGCGCTGCAACCCGCCGCCGGGCGGCCACGGCGCCATCGCGTGCCAGCACGACACCCTCGATCTTGGTGCCGCCGAGGTCGATCCCGAGCCGCATTCCGGTGTCTTTCATGCCCGCGTCTGCTTCATGGCCTCGAGCGTCAGCAGATCCCACGCCATCTGGATGTGTTCGGGCGGATGATTGTTGTTGGCGGCGAATTCCAGCAGCATTGGCTCATCACCCAGCATGTATTCGAGCACGGAGGCCAACATCCGCGGATCATCGCGGCTCGCGGCCAAATCGGCGGGTCCAACGCCGGTCAGCGCCAAAAAGCGCCCGAGCCGGCCTGCGTCGCCGGCCAGAAACGTCAAACTCTGGATCGCGATCCATTCCGCGCCATCGAAATCCAGCTTCGGCGCACGTTTCATGGCTGACCCCTCGCATTCCGCGTTCGTACTTAAACTGTTGGTTACAGCTTTGGAGCCATACTCCGCCGCGTTACTCAACGAGAATCGGTGCACATGTCGGCTGGTGTGGGACAAACGGCAGCAGGCGAGCATGAGCGCATGACCTATCAGGGGACGATGGCGGCCCTCGAGGCCGAAAGGCCGGGTGCGCGTCACATGCCGAAAACAGTCCTGATCGTGGAAGACAACGAACTCAATATGAAGTTGTTCCACGACCTTCTCGATGCCCATGGTTACCGGACCGTTCAGACACGCAACGGGCTCGACGCGCTGGCGCTCGCCCGTCTTCACCGGCCCGACGTCATTTTAATGGATATCCAGCTGCCCGAAGTGTCGGGACTGGAGGTCACCAAATGGCTGAAGGACGACGATGCCCTTCGCGACATTCCCGTCATCGCGGTCACCGCATTCGCAATGAAAGGCGACGAGGACCGGATCCGGTCGGGGGGCTGCCAAGCCTACATCTCGAAGCCCATCTCGGTCATGACCTTCCTCGAAACGGTACGCCGGTTCGCCGGCGGCGCCGCCGTGGCGGCAACTTGAGGCTGAGTTAAGCGATATGACTGCCCGCGTTCTCGTCGTCGACGACATCATCGCCAACGTGAAGCTCCTCGGAGCCCGGCTGACGGCCGAGTACTTCGAGGTGTTGTCGGCGTCCAGCGGCCAGCAGGCGCTCGATATCTGCGCGCGCGAGCGAGTCGACGTGGTGCTGCTCGACGTCATGATGCCGGGCATGGACGGTTTCGAGACCTGCCGCCGCATCAAGAAGAACCCCAAGACCCACCATCTGCCGGTCATCATGGTGACCGCGCTCGACCAGCCGTCCGACCGGGTTCAGGGGCTGGACGCGGGCGCCGACGATTTTCTGACCAAGCCGGTCGACGACATCGCGCTCGTGACGCGGGTCAAGAACCTCGCCCGCCTTAAGATGCTCAACGACGAAATGGTCATGCGGGCCATGACCGGACGCCAGCTGGGCGTTGCCGACAGCGACGCCTTGGTACGCGCGATCGGCGACGAGGGCGGCAAGGTCATGGTCGTCGACGACCACCCGCGTTCCTCGGTCCGTCTCGTCGAGGCGCTCGCCAAGACATACCGGGCGGTCGCCGAGCGCGATCCTGCCGTGGCGCTGGCGCGCCTTGCCGAAGAGCCATTCGATCTGGTTCTGGTCAGCTTGTCGCTGGCATCGG
>JAYUAJ010000173.1:0-5025 GCA_043741375.1 Hyphomicrobiaceae bacterium
CCCGCGACGTTGAAATAGCGCAAGGCGACATAGCGGAATTTATGGGCGAACGCCGTATCGGCCAGCATCATTTCCGTCATCAGCTTGGATGTGCCGTAGGGCGAGATCGGCTTGAGCTGAGTCGACTCGGTGACCGGGTTGACGTCCGGCATGCCGTAAACGGCGGCCGTGGACGAGAAAATGAAATGCGGTACGCCCGAGGCCACCGCTGCGGCCATCAGCTCGCGCGATTTCACGGTGTTGTTGTGATAATAGCCTAAGGGGTCGGCGACCGAATCCGGCACCACGATGGACCCGGCGAAATGGATGATGGCGTCGATCTTGTGCTCGTGCAGCAGCGCTTTTACGCGCGCGCCGTCTCCGATATCGCCTACGATCAGCCGGACATCCTGGGGGACCACGCTGCGCAGCCCGGTCGAGAGATTGTCGAGCACCACAACCTGTTCGCCCGCCTCGCGCAGCGCAAGCACCAAATGGCTGCCGATGTAGCCAGCCCCGCCAGTCACCAGAACGGTCATGCGTCAGTCTCCGTATAGATTGCTGGGTACCTTATGTGCAGAATACGTGCCGCACGGCGTGCGCGGGGGAACTTTAAGCATAATGCAACGTTAGCGTCCTTATGCCGTCGCTTCGCACCCGTCTGGACCTTGGCTTGCACTATCGGCACCGGCCTCAACCCGTGACCATGAGATTGACCTATGCGACACAAACCTGTCCGCAAAGCCGTATTCCCCGTCGCGGGTCTCGGCACGCGTTTCCTGCCCGCCACCAAGACCGTCCCCAAAGAGCTCCTGACGGTGGTAGACCGGCCGGTCATCCAACATGTGGTGGATGAGGCGCGCGAGGCAGGCATCGAGCAATTTATTTTCGTCACCGGCCGTGGCAAGTCGGCCATTGAGGACTATTTCGACCACGTGCCGGAACTGGAAGAGACGCTCGCCAAGCGCGGACGCGATGCCGACCTCGGCGAGCTGTTGACGACGATCCCTAAGGCCGGCACAGCGAGCTTCACCCGCCAGCAATCCCCGCTCGGCCTTGGCCACGCGGTGTGGTGCGCGCGCGAGCTGATCGGCGACGAGCCGTTTGCGCTGCTGTTGCCCGACATGGTCACACAGGCCGACACGAAGCTGTCGCCAGGCCGTCGCTGCCTTAGCCAGATGCTCGACGTTTACCAGAGAATCGGCGGCAATATCATCGCGGTCGAGGAAGTCCCGGCAGAGGAAACGCACAAGTTTGGCATCGTCGCGCTGGGCGCCGGCGCCGATCCGGTTTGGCCGATCACCGCGATGGTGGAAAAGCCCAAGCCAGGCAGCGCGCCGTCCAACCTCTACATTATGGGCCGATACATTCTGCAGCCGGAGGTCTTCACGCATCTTTCGCGCATGGAAAAGGGCGCTGGCGGCGAGATCCAGATCACCGACGCCATGGTACATCTGATGCAGCAGCAGGCGTTCACCGCCGTGCGCCACCTCGGCCGTACCTTCGATTGCGGGTCGAAGATCGGTTTCTTGGCCGGCAACGTCGCGCTGGGATTGGCGCGCGATGATATCGGCCCAGAATTGCGGGCGGTGCTGAAGGGGCTGGTTTAGCGGCCCGCCCCGCTTCCTCAGTTACTTCTGCAGCCTGACGCCGACCACCACCTGATCCTCGGCGTACTGCTTGCTGACATCGGTCGAAGCCAGTGTGGTGCGCTTCAGGTCGCCGGTCAGGGCCACATTGCGGTTGAGGTCGTATTCCAGCCCGATATGCGCGGATCGCTCGCGCTCCGAGAGGTCCAGCCCTGGATACGTCCGCCGGGTTTCGCTTACGCCCAGCATCAAACTGAGCCAGCGGCGGAACTCATGCTTCACGTTCAAGCCCACCTTGTCCGTTCGGATCGCCGTGGCGCCGACCGCGTCGGTTAGTCCGAGGTCGGATGACGCAGAGAAAGAGAGCGTCGTCAGGGCCGATGGCAGCCAGATCACATCGGCGTTGCCGACCAGACCGCCTGCACCATCGGCCGCTGGGTCTGACGAATTTACGTGTGCCATACCCACGCTGAAGACTCCACTGAGCTTCGCTGACGGATCGGTTTCGAGGCCGACGCGTGCTTCGTTGGCCACACCATCCACACCGCTCACGTCGTAGTACGCCCGCCCGACGCGCTTTGCCGTCCCGACCAGTGTCAGGCTGGGCGACAGTTCGTAGGCGGCGCGGGTATCGACGGTGCCGTCACGGAATTTCACCGGGCCGCTTCCAGTATCGCCTTGATCGTTGTCAGCAACCGTGCCGTGCAGGCGCAGGGCGAGGCGATTGATCTTGTGGTTGATCGCGGCGCCAAGAGTTGCCGTCGTTGTGCTCGGCCGCAGGGTCGCGCCAGCTAGCAGATTAGGATCGGAATGGGGGATCTTGCCAAGTTCATAGGCCGCCTCGCCCTCCAGGCTGGTGCCCTCGCGAATATCGTAGCGGCCGAAGAGATTGAGGTTCAGCTCGCGGTTGTTCTCATCGCCAAGATGCATCTCGCGACTGGTGCTGCCGCGCAGATCGATCGATACAAAATGCTGCGACCAATCGGATTCCAGCAACACGGCTGGGCGCAGGACCAGCGCAATATCGCTCATGCGGTTGGATTGCGACTGGCGCACATTGTCGGAGTAGACGGTCTCGGACGTGATGCTCGGTGTCAGCTTGAAACTGCCAATCTTGTAACCAACAGGAGCATACGGATTTTCCTCATCCTCGGTGGCGACATGCGGGCGCAGGATTGAGGTAAGATTGTCCGCATCTTCCTCTTTTGCATCGTCGCGGAGGTCGGGAACGGCCGCATCGCTCGGCGGCTCGAGCGGAGCGGATCGAACAGGCGCCGCCTCTTCCTCAGCCGCAGGACGGCCCGCAGCAGCGCGCGCGGTGCGACGAGGGGCGACCCCGGTTCGCACCTTGGCAAGGGGCCGCGCCGGCGGATTTTCCGCCAACGGGTCCTGGCTGGCCTCCGCTGGTGTAGAAATCAGCTTGCTGTCGCCTGCCACATCCCCATCGACCGGGCTGACATCTTGCGGCGTCGCAAGTTGGCCGTCGGTGTTTGCCGGTTCAGGTGTCGGTGCTGGGAGCGCACCGTCCTGGACCGGAGCGGTCGCCTCGGGAATATTGGGAACAGCGGGCACGGCGGCATCGGCCGGCGCCGGATCGGACTCGGGCTGGCTGGCGCGCAACTCCTGAAGGATTTTCTCTGTCACGGGCGAGGCCTGGTTGACCGCCGTGTCCACAGCCTGTTGGGCGCTCACTGCCGAGCCAATCAACAAAGGCAGGCATATCGTAAGAGCAGTGGTCGGCAACTTGGCTCGGGACAAAACTGTGCGCACGGGAACAACGCCTTTTGGTCACTTCGGGGGACGCCGGTACGCACGGGAACAAGTCTCGACCGTAGCGCCCAAGCATTAAGGACGCGTTGCACAGCGTTCGAAAACGATACAGGGAAAGCGAGGGTCGCGGACTGGACAGCGATGCCCTCAGCGATCACAAATGAGTCCCAGGAAAACCGGAGCAGCGATCAATGGCGCCCAACAGCACCCGCGAGAAACGATCGGCCAAAGTGGCCGCAGCGTCGCCGGCCAGCCCGCTCACGTCCGCCCTGCGCACTGTTGCGCTGGAGACGGACGGGCTGAAGGCGCTGGAAGCCATGCTGCGCACCTCGATGGCGGAGACGTTCGCGCGCGCCACAACACTGATGGCAGGCGCTCAAGGCCGGGTCATCGTCACGGGCATCGGCAAGAGCGGGCATGTGGGGCGTAAAATCGCCGCCACGCTGGCCTCGACGGGAACGCCGGCCTATTTCGTCCACCCCACCGAAGCCAGCCATGGCGATCTCGGCATGGTCACCGGCAAGGATGTAATCCTGGCCTTGTCCTGGTCCGGCGAGACGGCTGAGCTGGGCAGCATCATCACTTACTCGCGGCGCTTCGCCGTGCCGCTGATCGCTGTGACCTCGCGCGAGGACTCCTCGCTGGCCGAGGCCTCCGAAGTGGTCCTGCTCCTGCCGCGCGCGACAGAGGCCTGTCCGCACGGCCTAGCCCCCACAACTTCAACGACCATGCAGCTGGTGCTGGGCGACTGCCTCGCCATTGCGCTACTCGAAGGAAAGGGATTTTCCGCCAACGACTTCAAAGCCTTCCACCCGGGAGGTCAGCTCGGCGCCAGCCTGCGCCATGTCGGCGACATCATGCACAAGGGCGACAAGCTGCCAGTTGTGCGCGAGGGCACGCTGATGAGCGAGGCGCTGGTGACGATGAGCGAGAAAAGCTTTGGCTGCCTGGGCGTTGTCGACGCCAAGGGCAAGCTCGCCGGCATCATCACGGACGGCGATTTGCGCCGCAAGATGGGCGCCGATTTGCTTGGCATGCGCTGCGCCGATATCATGACGGCCCGGCCCAAGACCATTGGGCCAGCGTCACTCGCTTCGGCCGCGCTCGAGATGCTGAACGCGGCCAAGATCACTTCGCTGTTCGTCGTCGAAGCGGGCAAGCCGGTCGGCATCGTGCATGTGCACGATCTGCTGCGGTTGGGTGTGGTGTAAAAAATAACGCCCCGGAACCGTGGTCGGCGCCGGGGCGAATGGTCATCTTACCGAAGCAGACCTGCTTATTCCTTCGGCAGGCGGAATTTCTCGTGGCAGCCTTGGCAGCCCTTGCCGAGCGCCGGGACGGCGGCTTTGAAGGCAGCTTCGTCGGCGGAGGCCTTCACAGCTTGCGCCGCATTGTACCAAGCGCCGCCAACAGCTTCAAAGCCCTTGCGGTCCGACCAGATTTCAGGCTTCGCCCAGGTTTTCATCGTCTCGCCCT
This sequence comes from Hyphomicrobiaceae bacterium, assembly GCA_043741375.1. Taxonomy (GTDB): domain Bacteria; phylum Pseudomonadota; class Alphaproteobacteria; order Rhizobiales; family Hyphomicrobiaceae; genus JANYHF01. The sequence goes on from JAYUAJ010000173.1 coordinate 4,815, forward strand.
TTTCGGCTCCGGCGGCCCAGAACTTATCCCAATCGGCGCAAGCGGCGTCTTCAGCGGCGAAGGCTGCGGCAACCGCAGCCTTATCGTACGGCTTCTCGCCCTTCATGATGGGCATGAACACGCCGAAGGACGCGCCATGGGCCTTCATGCAGGCCTGGCGGCCTTTGACGGCGTCGTCACCGGCGCCAGCAAAGGCGCTCGTGGCCATCAG
>JAYUAJ010000174.1:0-25229 GCA_043741375.1 Hyphomicrobiaceae bacterium
CGCCGCAAGCCATCCTGCTCGGCCTGGCGCTTGGTCTGCTTGTTGGCCTCGCCAATGGCGTGGGCATCGCGGTTATGCGCGTGCAGCCGCTGGTCATGACGCTTGGCACCGGCCTGATGGCGGGCGGATTCATGATTGTCTACAGCCAGCTGATGCTGGCGAGCCAGCCGCGCATCCCGCCCTTCATCCAGACGCTGGGCGCCACCAAGCTCGGCGGCATCGTTCCCTACGACTTGTTCGTCTGGGTACCAATCGCCGCCCTGACAATCTTTTCTCTGCGCCGCTCCGGTTTTGGGCGCGTTATCTACGCTGTCGGCGACAACCGGGTGGCCTGTGAACTGGCCGGCGTGCGGGTCTGGCCGGTGCTGGTTGCAGCCTATGCACTCTGCGGGGTCTTGGCCGCTATCGCTGGCATCATTCTGGTTGGCGGCACCAACGCCTCCAATCTCAGCCTCGCCGACTCCTACCTGCTGCCCTCAGTGGCGGCCGTGATCATCGGCGGCACCTCGATTTTTGGCGGGCGCGGCGGCTATTCCGGCAGCATCGTCGGTGCGCTGATTCTCACTGTGCTGACCAGCTTGCTGACGCTGCTCGATGTCATCGAGCCCGTCAAACAGATCCTCTATGGCAGCATCATTTTGGCCATGGCCGCCGCCTATGCGCGGCTGACAGACTAACCCGCCTTGCGCCACGCCGAGACCGAATGCGCCGCAAGTGTCTGTTCGCCCAACACGAGGCTGCCGAACGTCGGAGCGTTCCAGGGCACCGCGCCATAGTTGAACGCGAACGTGAGATCGCCACGGCGGCGGATACGCACGGCTTCCGGGAGGTTGCAAATGTGCAGCTTCGCGTGCGCCGACAGCATTTCAATCGTCGAACGCAAAAGGCCAGCATCGGGCCAGCAAGCCAGATACACGTGATTTCCATGCACCGTCAGCGCCGGGTCGCCGTTGGCGAATGTGGCTGCAACTCTCGCCTTCGGAGCCTCGATATACTCCCGCCACCGGATGGCTTGGCCCTCAATCTCTCCGTGTACGCTGTCACGAACGTTCGGCCGCAGCGATGCCACCTGCGTCACGCGAACGCCGGTGAGCTCGGCGATCGGACCCGGCGGCAGATTGGCTGGGATGAAGTAGTTGCGCGTCTTGGAGCCAGTGCGCGGGCCATAGAGCACGTGCCCGTCGGCTGCCTTGAAGGCGCCGGCGGCCGCGTCGCTGACATGCGGCATGCACGGAACCAATACAAGCTTGTAGCCGGCAAGCGAGGCACCCGGTGGAACGATGTCGACGTCCAGCCCTAGGCGCCTTACCGCCTCGTACCAGCGGTACATGATCTCCACAAAGCGGAAGTCAGCACCTTGCGGCTGGATGCGCGTGATCCACGCGGCTTCGTAGTCGTAGACCAGGGCGACAGAAGCTTTGCCGCTGGCGGGGAGCGGCCCTAGGGACGCCAACTCCCTGGCGACCTCTCCAACCTCCAGTCCGCCCACAGACCATTCACTTTGGCCGGCGAGGTTCAGCCCAGAATGCATTTGCTCTTGGGCATGCACCGACTGCCGCCAGCGAAAGTAACTCACTGTCTCGCCGCCATGGGCGAACGCTTCCCACGACCACAGGCGCACCATGCCGGGCTTGGGCGCAGGGTTCCAGGGCGCCCAATTCACGGGACCTGGCTGCTGCTCCATGACCCAGAAATTGCCCTTGCCGACACCGCGATAGAGATCGTGGTGGAACGGGGCGACGTCCGGGTGCGAGGTCTCGGCCCAACGGCCGCGCTCCTCTTCGGTAAACGGAAAAACTTCGACGAAGCCGATCGGATAGCTATCCCAGGAGGCGAAATCGAGGTTTTTGCCAACCGGCCAATGATCGAATTCGTTGAAGAAACCCATGAAATTGTGGGTGATGCGGCGGCCCGGCGAGTGCTTGCGGATGATGTCGCATTGCATCTTGTCGTAGACGGCTACCTGCGCGGACAGATAGCGCCAGAAATCCAGCCGGGCGGCCGGGTTGGCTTCGGTAACGGTGAGGTTGGGCAGCGCGACTTGCTCGAAGTCCGACACCTCCATCGACCAGAACGCGTTGCCCCAGGCCTCGTTGAGTTGATCTGAGGTCTGGTAGCGCTGCCGCAGCCAGCGGCGGAAGCCCTTCAGGTCCTCGGCGCCCCACGACAATACCGTGTCGTGGCAGCCATACTCGTTGTCCGTCTGCCAGCACGCGACGGCAGGGTGGTCGCCGTAACGCTTGGCGACGATCTCGACAATGCGCGCGCTTTCGCGGTGCCAGATTTCAGACGAGAACGTCGTATGCCGGCGCGACCCGAAACCGCGTACTTTGCCGCCGGCGTCGTAGGGAAGGATCTCGGGACACTCATCGACCAGCCACTTGGGCGGCGTTGCGGTCGGCGTGCACATGACCACCTTGAGACCGGCGGCATGCAGAGTATCAACGGCCCGGTCCAGCCAGCCAAAATCGAATTTTCCGCGCGCGGGCTCGAACCGTGACCAGGCAAATTCGGCGATGCGCACATAGGCAATGCCAAGTTCGCGCATGCGCCGCGCATCATCCGCCCACCAGGCTTCCGGCCAATGTTCGGGGTAGTAGCAGACGCCGAGGCTGGCAGTCCCCCTAGTGTCAGTCACCTTGCTTCGCTCTCAATCGGTGGTGCCTAAACTATCTCGTCAGATCGCCGTTGATAAGCGCTATACCGCTGGCGTCGAACAAGTGGCACGCGGCCGCAGGAACGCCGATTTCCATGTCGGCGCCGGGTTTGCCCTGGGCGAGGCCATCGGCCTTGACCGATAAATCGCTCCCATCGGCCAGCGATGTGTAGAACATCGTCTCGGAGCCGAGATACTCGGCAAGCCGCAGTTTCACTTTGATCGTTGCGTCGCCCTTGCCAGTAACGGCGAGATGTTCGGGACGGACCCCTAGCGTCACCGGTTGGTTCGATGAAACCGCCAGGCCTTTGCCTGGCACCGAGATCGCGCTGCCGCCAGGTAGGGCCACGGTAACTTTGCCGCTATCAACTGACGTCACCGTCGCTTTGATGAAGTTCATCTTCGGCGAGCCGATGAAACCGGCCACGAACATGTTGTTGGGGCGGTGATACAGTTCGAGCGGCGAGCCTACCTGCTCGATAATACCGGCGTTCAGCACCACGATCTTGTCGGCCATGGTCATGGCTTCGACCTGATCGTGGGTGACGTAAATCATCGTCGCTTTCAGATCCTGATGCAGCTTGCCAATCTCAATACGCATCTGAACGCGTAAGGCAGCATCGAGATTCGACAACGGCTCATCGAACAGGAACACCTTTGGCTCGCGCACAATGGCGCGACCGATCGCAACGCGCTGGCGCTGGCCACCGGAAAGCTGCGAGGGTTTGCGCTTACGCAGCGCATCAAGTTGCAGCATATCAGCGGCAAACTTGGTGCGGCGCTCGATTTCTTCCTTGGGATGACCCGTCATGCGTAGGCCAAAGCCGATATTCTGCTCGACCGTCATGTGCGGATAGAGCGCGTAGGACTGGAACACCATGGCGACGCCGCGGTCGGCAGGCGCGACCATCGTCATGTCATTGCCGCCGATCTTCAGTTCGCCTGAGGTGATCTCCTCAAGACCCGCGATCATCCGCAGCAGCGTCGACTTTCCACAGCCGGACGGGCCAACAAAAACGCAGAACTCGCCATCCTTGACGTCGAGATCGACACCCTTGATGACGGCGGTTTCGCCGAACTGTTTCTTGACCTGACGCAGCGTGACTTCGGCCATGTTTCAAATACCCATGACGGTTAGAGGACGGCACTCATCCCTTGGTGGCGCCAAGAGTGAGCCCAGCGATGAAATGTTTCTGCATCAAAAAGAACATCAGCACCGGCGGCAGCGCGGCGATGATCGAGGCGGCCGAGATCAGATGCCAGGCCGCCACATATTGCCCGTTGAGCGCCTTCAACCCTGCCGTTACCGGCATGGCGTGCTGGCCCTGGACCATGACAGTCGCCCAGAAATAGTCGTTCCACACGAAGGTGAAGATCAGCACCGAGAGGGCCGCGATGGCCGGTCGCATCAGCGGCAACACGATGTGCCAGAAGATGCGGAATTCCGACACGCCTTCCACACGCGCGGACTCAATCAGCGCGAATGGCAGGCCCTTGATAAAGTTGCGCATGAAGAGCGTGCAGAAGCCGGTCTGGAACGCCGTGTGGAACAGCACGAGCCCCAGAATGCTGTCATAGACATTCATGTTCAGCGAGAGCTGGCGCACTGGCACCATGAGGATCTGGAACGGCACGAAGTTGCCGGCCACGAACAAGAAGAACAGCCAGAGATTGGCTTTGAACTTGTAGGTGGCGAGCGCGAAGCCGGACAGGCAGGAGAGGCCGACAGCGCCGATCACGGTGGGGATCGTGATCTTGAACGAGTTGAGGATGAACTGCCCCATCGGGCTTTGGGTGAAGACCGCGCCGTAGTTGTCGAAGCCGGCAAAGCGCGACGGCCAGCCGAAATAGTTGCCTGCCGCCAGATCCCCCTCGGGCCGCACGGATGTCATAGCAACCCCGATCAACGGGAACAGCCAGAACAGCAGCGCAACGGGCAGCAGCAGCTGATAGACAATGCTGACCCAGGGAGCCTGCTTTTGTATCGCCATCGGGAACATCAGGCGTCCCTCTCTTGCCGTAACATGTGCAGGATGAAGTAGGTGATGAAGACCATCATGATGAGGAACAGCACGACGGCGATGGCGGCGCCATAGCCCATTCGGAACCCATATTCCGACAGCGCTTTTTCGTACATGTAGTAGGACAGCACCCGGGTCGAGCCGTAGGGTCCGCCCTTGGTCATGATCGAGACGAGATCGAACGAGCGCAGCGCGCCGATCACCGTCACGACCACGGCGATGAAGGTGGCGGGGGCGAGTTGCGGCAGGATGATGTTCCACAGCAGTTTCCAGCCCCGCGCGCCATCCATGCGCGCCGCTTCCACCTGCTCGGAATTGATGTTGTTGAGGCCAGTCAGATACAAGATCATGCAATAGGCGATCTGCGGCCAGAGGCCCGCCGCGATGATGCCATAGGTGGCATAACGATCATCGGCGAGGATGGCGATGTTTGAGCCGGTCAATGTCTTGATGACACCCGACAGCAGCCCGAAATTGGGCGCGTAGAACCAGCGGAACATCAGGCCGACGACGACCTGGCTGATCACGAACGGGAAAAAGAACAGCGATTTATAGATGCGGATGCCGGTGACGTTCTGATTGAGGAACAGCGCGACCGCCAAGCCGGCCGGAACGGCCAGCAGATACATCACCAGCCAGGCGACGTTGTTGCGCAACGACGTCCAGAAATCTGGGTCCGTCCAAAGCTCGGTGTAGTTGCCGAAGCCGACCCATTTGGCGTCCGGCGTCAGTCCATCCCACTCATAAAAACTGAGCGAAACCGACTGGACAATCGGGATCATCACGTAGACGGCGAAGGCAAAAATGCCCGGCGCCAGAAACAGCCAGGGCGCCAGTTGCAGCTGATTGCGCTTCCACCAGGAGGCTGTGTTTGGGGCGTCCGGATTGGCGGTAATTGCACTCATGGAGTCATCCACACTCTGAGACGTAGGGTGGGCTGAGCTTTTCGCGAAGCCCACCGATACGGATGACGGACGCAAATGGTGGGCTTCGCGAAGATGCTCAGCCCACCCTACGTTTCTTACTTATACGCCTTGGCGCGCACGGCTTCGAGGCGGGTCAGGATGGCTTCCTGATGATCAGGGTGCACCATGAACTCCTGGAAGCCGTCCATGCCGGCCGATGCCATCTCGGCAGGGGCGTCGCGGTCGAAGAACTGCGCGAGGCCTGCAGCGCTCGACAGCATGGCAAAGCCAGCTTTCAGGAACTTGTCGTCCGGCTTGGCTGAACCCGAGTTGACCGGCAGCTGGCCGAGCGTGGCGTTCAGTTTGGTCTGGGCGTCAGCCGAGGCCACAAACGCCAGGAACTTCTTGGCGTCGTCCTTGTTCTTGGCGCCCGACGGGATGTGGAACGTGTCGGTCGGCGCATCTTCCGCCATCGGTACGCCGGCGGTGATTTCCGGGAACTGCATGAAGCCGAGCTGGTCTTCCTTCAGGCCTGCCTTCATCATCGGGGCGACGGCGAAGTTGCCCATCAGGTACATGGCGGCCTTGCCGCTGGCGAATTGCGGAATGGCATCCTGCCAGTCAAGCGCGGCGGCGTTCTCGATGTAGTAGCCGGGCTTCACCAACTCGGCCCACTTGTCGAACACGGCCTTCACCTTCGGGTCGGTCCAGGCGACTTTGCCGCCGGTCAGGTCCATGTGGAACTGGTAGCCGTTGACGCGCAGGTCCATGTAGTCGAACCAGCCGCCGGTGGGCCACTTCTGGCTCGAACCGATGGCGAACGGGGCAATGCCAGCGGCCTTCAACTTGGCGCAGGCGGCGATGAGCTCGGCCCAGTTCTTGGGCACTTCAACGCCGTTGGCCTTGAATACGTCGGGACGGTAGTAGATGCCCCACTGATAATAGGTATAAGGAACGCCCCACTTCTTGCCATCGATGGTCATCGAGGGCGCAGCCGACTTCAACTGATCGTTGAGGCCGTTCTTCTCCCACACGTCCGTCACGTCCTCGAACAGGCCCGCCTTGACTTGTGGAGCCATACGGTTGCCGGCGTACCAGGCGGCGACGTCGGGCGGGTTGGCTTTCAGGAAGTTATTGATGGCCGACTTGTAGCCTTCATGGTCGAAGTTGTTCCACTTGACCGTGATGCCAGGGTTGGCGGCCTGGAAATTGGCGATCAGCTCTTCCATCGCCTTCTTGGGCGCGGGATCTGACTGGTCGGAGTTGAGTACGATCTCGCCAGCCATGGCCGTCGAGGTCATGAGCGCGACACTGATTGCGAGCCCGCTAAGGCCCTTAACAATACGCATGTAGTCCTCCCTAGGTAGCGCACCACCCATATGGTGCACATTTTTTCGATCACGGTTCCATTTGTTCAAGCGACCTTTGGAACCCGCAATACTTGGAAGGACACTGCGCTTGCTATGCGTAGGATTCTACCGGTAAATGCTCTTGGTCTTCCTGTTTTGTAAGAAGTGCCTCCCAATGAGTGCTGTCAGCCCCAGGAGCAGCGGTCGCCGTCGACAGGACGAAAGCGTCCCGGCCCATCCGGATGTCAACCCGGACCATCCGATGGTGGTGTTCGGCGACCATGGCTTCTGCGCCGGCGCCAGGCTCGATGTGCGACGTATGCCCAGCGCGCACATGCACAGCCAGATCGAACTCAACCTCGTGCTTGAAGGCGAGATGACGTATTGGTTCGACGGGCGTGAGATGACCTTGGGTGCCGGCCGGCTGGCAATGTTCTGGGGCATGATCCCGCGTCAAGTGGTTGGCATGCGCGAGCCGACGCGTTTCGTTTGCCTGTACGTGCCGATCTCGGTGCTGATGTCGCTCCCCGCGCTCAGCAGGCTGCGCGGCGCCGTGCTGCGCGGGGCCATGGTCGAGGCGCTGGAAATCCGCTCCTACGACGCCGAGGTCTTTCTGCGCTGGCGCCAGGAGCTGTTATCGGGCGACGAACAAGCTGAAGAAATCGTGCGGGACGAACTTTCCGCGCGTGTGCGCCGGCTCGACCGTGAGGGATGGCGCGACCTTCGCAAACTGGCGATCACGGCCGCCCAATCGTCCTTTGGCCTCAACGAGCGCGTGCTGCATGTCGAGCGCATGGTGCGCTACATCGGCGAGAACGCGCATGTCGACATAGCGGTTTCAGACGTGGCTGGGGCGGCCGGGCTGCACCCGAACTACGCCATGACAATATTCCGGCGCGAAGTCGGGCTCACCATAATCCAATCGATCGTCCGCCATCGTCTCGATACGGCCCGCTCAATGCTGGTAGCTACCGACAGGTCGATCGCTCAAATCGCTTTTGAAAGCGGGTTTGGGTCGCTGTCACGCTTCTACCAGGCGTTCGAAAACCGCTTTCATTCCTCACCTGGCGCGTTTCGGTCACGGCACGCCTAGAGGACTTCCGGAACAGTGCGAAGCGGTGTTATCCGAAAAGAAGCGTGACCAAACAAAGACTTATGGCCTTGAAGCGATTCGAAGAACGCTGAAAGGCTCTAGGAGCGCTTCCGGAACACCAGACGACCTATTTCGCAAACCGCGACGCCTTGAGTTCGACCTTTGAGGCAATGGCCGCAAACTCAGCAGGCGTTATAACGGTGTTGTCTGGCGGTGCAATACTGCTCACGGCGGATCGCAGCGACGCGACCAACGCAGCCAGGTCGTCGGTGGCCTTCTTGTCGCGCACCGCAAGGTCTTGCCGGGCTCTCGCCAAGTGCGCTGCGGCGGTTCGAATAAAGACATAAGCATACTGATATTCAGGGAGCGCCTTGAATCTTCCATTCTCAATGGCTTCGGCGTACTCAACAGCAGCCTGTTTGGCCAGACCAGACATGACCGACACGGGCGCCGCCGTCAGGGTGGCCTGCGCAAGGCGCCGCGACAACAGGGCTCGCGCCTTTTCGAACACGGGCAAATCCTTGCCGGACTTGGCCGCATCGATGGCCGCTGTCCATTCGACCTCGAAGGGCTCGATCTTGTTGTCAGCGAAGCGGCCTTTCAGCGGCGCATAGACCGACTCAAGGCCGTGCTGCAGACGCTCTGCGGCTGCAGCCGCGTCGCCGTTGCCCAACAATTCGTCGGCCAAGGCCAAGTGGGCCGAAAGCTCGGCCATGCCCACGGCAAAGGCGACATCGGTCGCTCCGGCTGCCGGTGCGGCAAGCCCAGCTTCGCCGCCCTCGCCGCCCTGACCGGCCGCCACAGCCTTATCGGCGACCTGCCAGAGCTTAGCGGCCGGACCGCTCGCCACGTGCGGAGCCCCGGCCGAGGCCAACGGAGCGGTCATCGATCCTGCCGCCAGAGCTACGCCAACGCCGATCCAGACCTTGCTGCGCATATCGCGACTCCTTGATCGTTGGCCATTTGCTGGGCTTCTGACATACTTGCGAACGACTGCCAAGGCGGCATCGATTCACAGCTTTACCTCAACCAGCCAAGAGGTTATCCGTGCTCATCCAAATCGCGAACGTTTTAGATGGCGGCGCGCTGGCCGAGATTCAAGCCGCGCTGAAGGCGTTGTCCTTCGAGGACGGGCGCGCTACCGCCGGCTGGTCGGCTCGGCTGGTCAAGGAAAACCAGCAAGTGCCGCGCGGCGATGCCAAGGCCGAGCCGATCAAGCAAAAGCTGGCGGCCAAGATTGCTGAGAATGAGGTGTTCCAGCTGGCAGTGCGGCCCAAGAAGCTGTCACCTCTGACCATCAGCCGCTATCAGCCCGGCATGAGCTACGGCACTCATGTGGATGACGCGTTGATGGGCGGGATGCGCTCGGACGTATCGTTCACACTGTTCTTGGCGGACCCCTCAAGTTACGACGGTGGCGAGTTGGTGATCGAATCGCCCGCAGGCGAGGAAGATTTGAAACTGCCGGCCGGTGCGCTCGTGGCCTATCCGTCCGGCTCGTTGCACCGCGTCGCCCCGGTGACGCGCGGCGTGCGACTGGCTGCCGTGGGCTGGGTGCGCAGCTTTCTGCGGTCTCCGGAACAGCGCGAGCTGATGTTCGACATCGAGACAGCACGCCGCGCTCTGTTCACGCGCGACGGCAAAAGCCGCGAATTCGATCTGATGTCCAAGGCGAGCGCAAATCTGCTGCGCATGTGGGCGGAAGATTAGCCTCATTTTACACCAGTCCGCGCTGTCGCAGAATTCCCTCAACTTTTGGCATCCGCCCGCGGAATGCAAGGTACGCCTGCTCCGGGTCTTGACGGTTTCCCGCTGAATAGATGTACTCGTACAATTTCCTCGCCGTTTCGGGATGATAGATATCGCCAGTTTCCTCGAAGGCGCGAAAGGCGTCTGAGTCCAGCATTTCTGACCAGAGGTAGCTGTAGTAGCCGGCCGCGTAACCCTCTCCCGAATAGATGTGCTGGAAGTGCGGGGTGGCGTGGCGCATGACAATTTCGGACGGCATGCCCAGCCGCGCCAACGTCGCCGCCTGACGAGTCATGGCGTCCTGGCCGTCGTGCGTACCGGCATGGGCATCCATGTCGACGAGTGCGGAGGCGAGATACTCCACCGTTGCGAACCCCTGGTTGAAGGTGCGGGCGGCGCGCAGCTTCTCGATCAACGCGTCGGGCATGGGCTCGCCGGTTTTGTAGTGGCGCGCAAACGTTCCGAGGACGTCCTTGGTCTGCAGCCAGTGCTCATAGAGCTGCGAGGGGAGTTCGACGAAATCATGCGCCACCGACGTGCCGGCCAGGGATGGGTACGTCACATCAGAGAGCAAGCCATGCAGCCCGTGGCCAAATTCGTGAAACAGTGTGCGTGCGTCGTCGAAGGACAGGAGTGTCGGCTCGCCCTCGGCGGCCTTGGCGAAGTTCAAGACGTTGACGACGATCGGGCGCACCTCGCCCTTCAGATTTTCTTGATTGCGGAATTCGCTCATCCAGGCGCCCGAACGCTTGGAGGGCCGCGCGAAATAGTCGGCGAGGAACAGGCCCATGTGCTGTCCGTCGCGGCCCTTGACCTCGAACACGCGCACATCAGGGTGATAGACCGGCACATCATGGCGTTCGTTAAAGCTCAGCCCAAAGAGCTTGTTGGCGACGTGGAAGCTCGCCGCGATCATGCGCTCCAGCGACAGGAAGGGCTTGATGTCCTCCTAGTTGAGGTCGTACTCGGCCTTGCGTACCTTCTCAGCATAGTGTCGCCAATCCCATGGTTCTATGCGCAGGTTCATCCCCTCGCTGGCAGCGACCGCCGCAAGCTTGTCGCGCTCGCAATGCGCGGCCTTGAGGCCCGCCTGCCAGACCTCGCCGAGCAGCGCGTCGACGGTTTCCGGTTTGCGTGCCATGGTGTCGTCGAGCTTGAACGCGGCGTAGTTGGCATAGCCGAGCAACTTGGCCCGCTCTTGCCGCAGCGCCAGAATTTCATTGATGAGCGCCCGGTTGTCGGTTGGCCCTGCCTTCTCGCCCCGTAGTTGCCAAGCCTTGAACGCCTGCTCGCGCAGCTCGCGGCGGGTCGAGAAGGTCAGGAATGGCTCCATCAGAGAGCGATTCATTGTAACAATGTGGCTGGCGGTACTGCCGTGTTCGCGCGCCGCTTCGGCTGCGGCAGCAATCGTGAATTCAGGCAGGCCCGCCAGATCGGCCTCGCTGGTCAGCGGCAACTCGAAGGACTTTTCGTCAGCTAGCACATTCTGGCTGAAGTTGGTGGTGAGGGCAGCGAGGCGCTGCTTGATCTCCCCGATGCGCGCCTTGGCCGCAGCATCCAACGCAGCGCCTGCGCGCACGAACGCGAGGTGCTTGCGCTGAAGGACCCGCATATCCTCGGGCGACAGTTTCAGCTGCGAGCGCTGCCGGTATACCGCATCGATGCGGCTGAACAGGCGCTCATTCGAAGTGATCGTGTTGGAATGCTCGGCCATTTTCGGCGCGATGTCGCGCTCCACGGCTTGTAAGGCATCGTTGCTGTCGGCGCCGGTCAGGTTCCAGAAGACGCCCGCCACACGATCCAGCGCGCGGCCGGTATTTTCCAACGCCACAATGGTGTTCTCAAAGGTCGGAGCAGCTGCGTTGCCTGCGATCTCGGCAACTTCATTGAGATGGGCTCTCATCCCTTCCGCGAATGCGGAACCGAAATGCTCGGGCTTGATCAACTCAAATGGCGGCGTTTCAAACGGTCCGGTCCAGGGTTCGAGCAGGGGATTCTTAGCCATCATTTCGTAACACTCCCATCAGTCAGAAAGCGCCTCGCTGTTCACGGTACGTTGCTCCTGTGCTATGGCGCCACCGTGGCGACCCGGGCAATTGCTCGACTTGGGTCCGCGCCATGCTATCGTGTCGGTAAGGGACTTTGCGAACAATAGTCGGAGACCGACCGATGAGTTCAATCGATGATCATCACCTGATCCAACCCGCAACCGCGCCCGTAGAACCCTCAGCGGCGGCGGTTGGTGGTAGTGGCATGCAGGTTTCTATGACGCCAGGGCGTAGCCCTGGCGTCGCGCAATCCCGGCCCGAGCTTGCCGAACTCATCACGCGCATAGCGTTGCAACGCGACCGCGAAGCGTTCGGCCGGCTGTTCCAGCTGGTCGGGCCGCAGGTCAAAGGCATGTTGGTGCGGCAAGGCGCCGACCACGGCACCGCCGAGGAGATCGCCCAGGACACGTTTTTAACGGTTTGGCGTAAGGCCGAATTGTATGTGGCAGGGCGCGGCAGCGCCGTGACCTGGATCTACACCATCGCGCGCAATCTGAGGATTGACCGCATACGCCGTGAAGTACCGTGGCAGGAGTTGGGCGAGGATCACCTTGAGCAGGCCTCAAGTGAACCATTGCAAGACGAACTGTTGGCCGCAGGTCAAATCCAAGCCCGTCTTCGCTCCGTAGTAGAGACGTTGCCCGCCGATCAAGGTGAAGTTGTTGCACTGGCGTACGTGGAAGGCTTGTCACACGGCGAAATCGCCGAACGGCTCGGCATTCCGCTTGGAACCGTAAAGTCGCGCATGCGTCTGGCCTATCAAAAGATCAAGGATTCGTTAGCGAAATCATCATGAGCATTACGCATCATCCCGAAGACGCGACCCTGATGGGGTTCGCTGCCGGCACACTGAGCGAGCCGTTCAGCATTATCGTGGCCGCGCATCTGGAGATGTGCGGGACCTGCAGCGCCGCGGTGCGGACTATGACGGCGCTCGGGGCCGCGTCCATGCAGGCGTCCGACCCGGTCGAGCTCTCTGCGAGCTCCCTCGAAAGCGTGCTGGCGCGGCTGGACGATCCAGAGCCGGGCCGTTTTAGGCCACTGCCGCCTCAACCGGCCAGGTCCGATGGCTTGCCCGGTGCGCTCGCGCGCGTGATCGGCGGCGGCATCAGTGCCATCAAGTGGCGCCGTGTCTTGCCGGGAGCAGAAGACCGCCGCATTTTCTTCAAAGGCCGCGCCGGGACACACTCCCTGCGGTTCTTGCGGGCCGGCCCAGGCATGTCCCTGCCCGAGCACGCTCATGTCGGTACCGAGCTAACCTTAGTCCTGCATGGGGCGCTGCGGGACGGCGACCGCATTTGCGGTCCAGGCGACGTTACCGATATGGATGATGAAGGTTCACACAATCCGATTGTTGACGGCACTGAAACGTGTGTCTGCGTCATCGCAAACGAGGCGCCACCGCTGTTCAAGGCATTGAAATTCCGCGTACTGCAGAAAGTGATTGGGATGTAACGACGCAGTCGACGCGCTCAGTTGAACAACAGATCGAACAGCGTGAAGCTCTTCTTTTTGCGGGTCGGCTGAGTAGCAGCGGTCTGGCGTCGCGGCGCTGGCGTCGCTGCCTGAACGGTTCCCGGAGCGGCGCGCTGGGCCAACAGACCGCCCCCGGCGAGTGCCTGTCCAAGGTGATAGGTGGAACTCACGCCGTCCGGTCCCTTGACGACCAGGTCGCCACTGTCCGCCCACGTCCAAGTCGCCAATGTGTCGCCTTCGCGATAGGGCTCGAGGCCGACCAATTGCTTGTGGGGCAGATCGACAATGGCGGCGAGTTCCACCTCTTTGGAGCCGGCTTTGTCGGCCAATGAGCCGGCAGCGTAGCGCAATACGCCGATGCCCTTGTAGGCACCGGCCTTTTCTTCATAGCCGGTCAGCGTGGCCGCGTCGCCATTAAGCAGTTCAAGCGCGATAGACAGGCCGTTGAGCTTGTCATTGCGCGCGAACAGCCGGTCAGCGTCCTTCACGATAAACCAGGTGTCCAGGCGTGAATCGGCAATTTCGTCGGGAACCGCGCGGGCTGTACCGGACAAACGCTGTAGTCCCGCCCAGGCCTCGGGATCGTCAATATCCAAGCGAGCGGCTTGGGTGAAATCTGCCATCGCCTGCGTCTTCTGGCCGACCGCTTCCTCCAGACGGCCGCGCATACGGAACGCTAGGCCGAGACTTTGATCGATCTTCAAGGCCCGCTCGGCATCGGCGAGGCCAAGATCAGGCTCGTTGTTCAACTGGTGCGCCTCAGCGCGGTAGAGGAAGGCGTCGCGGTTTTTGGGGTCGATCTCCAGGGCCTTGCTGAAATCGGCCATGGCCTCGGGAAAAGAGCCCATCAACGCCCTGGCACGGCCGCGCTCGGCATAGGCAGCCGCCGATCCCGGTGTCAGCGTCACCAGCTTGTCCAGGTCCTGCAACGCCTGCCCATAGCTCTGCGCCGCGATCAAGGCCGTCCCGCGCGTCAGCAACAGCCCTGGATCGCTCGGCGCAAACCCCAGCGCATTGTTCAAATCCTCGATCGCGACCCCGTATTGACGCAGCGCCATCCGCCCCAGTGCCCGGTTGCGATACCCCGGCCGGTACGCCGGATCGAGCGCGATGGCGCGCGAAAAATCCCTTAGCGCCAGATACGGCCGGCCGCTCTCCAGATGCACCCGCCCCCGCCCATTGACCGGCGCCGGCGCACTCGGCGCCAACTCCGTCGCCTTGGAAAAATCGGCGATGGCGGCATCCAGATTGCCGAGTTGCATCTGCGCGATGGCGCGATTGTTGTAGGCAGCGGCATAGGACGGCGCGAGCAATATGGCGCGTTCGAAATCGCGCACCGCCTCCGAGGGCACCTGCAACGCCAGCAGCACGTTGCCCCGATTGTTATAGATCGAGGCCAGCTCCGGATAGAGCTGCGCGGCCTTGTTGAGGTCATCGAGCGCGGGCTTCAGCGCGCCGCTGCGCCATTGCGCCACGCCCCGGTCGTTGAGCAGGGCCGCGCGCTTTTCGTTGGTGATGTCGTTAACATCGAGTTCTTTGCTCAGGCTCTCGTAAGCCTTGGCAAAATCGCCCCGCAGCAGCGTTTCACCACCGATGGTCGACGATCCGGTGCTTGCCAGCTGCTGCTGCGCGCCGGCCCCCCCGGCCGCGGCCAACAGCAGGACAGCCGCCAGCGAGACGGCATGCGCCAATCGCTCAGGCCGGTGCGGGCGGTGGAAGATCGAAGACATCGGGGCTCGCAAATTGCCAGGAGCAAGAGCGCTTCTGCAAAAGTGTGAAAGAAGCGCGACCAAACAAAGACTTAGAGCCTTGAAGTGACCCGAACAAAACCTGAACGGCCGAAAAAAGACAACGCCGCAGCCGCAAATCGCTAGCGTTGCGCCAGAGCCATTCCTGCCACAAGCCGCAGCGGGACACCAGAACTACGGGGCGACAAATGTGGCAAGAGCATAGCGGGCGCCGTAGGGCTCAATGGGCCGTAGGCCGTGGTGCACCCCAGGGCTTTCCGGCACGTCCTGCTGGTGGCGGCCGTCGGCGCGGCGGAGGCGGAGAAGGCGGAGAAAGCGACGCGGGTGTCCCACGACGCAAATGTATTCGGCGGCGTGACGGCGTCGCGTTGGCGGTTGGGTAGAGGGGCGGGGCGCAGACGAAGTCAAATATGAATCCTCCGCCTGCTAGAAGCCAAGAGGGTGCCTCAAGCGTCGCCGAAGGGTTAGGGTGAGGACGTCCGCTTGCTCGAACGGTAGTTGCGCAGGCCTCATGCTGGGGGGTAAGCTGACGTGAAATTCGCTTGGTACTGTGCTCGCCGCAACGTCGGCTTCTGACCCGGAGTCCCTGGAATATTCTCCGGCGGTTCTTTCTTCCGCTTCCTCGGAAGCAGACTCCCAATCTTCTCAATTCGACCCACCGTTTGTACCTGATCGCAGCTCGACGCGCACCCCATCTCCCGCCATAATGCTCTGCGGCCACCAGCCTCAACAGCAGGCGGCCGCCGGGGACCATTCATTCGCGCCCTGTCATCAAAGCCTGGGGCGTCATGCAGCGCGGATCATCCTACGAAGGTACGCCGCCACCCGCGTCGTCCGGCCCGCCGCCGGAGGGCGAGCGCCGCGTTGCGCTCGTTATCGGCAATGGCCAATATGCGCACGCGACAGCCCTTAAGAATCCGCGCAACGATGCCATCGCCATGAACGGGGCGCTCGAAGCGCTCGGCTTTGAGGTCGTCGGCGGGGAGCACACAGGCATCGACCTCAGCTACGCCGCCATGGCTGAGCAGATCCGCAATTTCCGCCGCAAGCTGGGCGAGGGCGCGGATGTCGGCCTGCTCTACTTTGCCGGCCACGGCATGCAAGTCCATGGACGCAACTACCTCGTCCCCATCGATGCGGCACCCGAGGGCGAGAGCGATGTCAGCTCCGAGCTGTTCGAACTCCAGCCCATCCTTGCCGACATGGAGCGGCCGAGGCGCGTCAGCATCGTGCTGCTGAACGCCTGCCGCAACAACCCTCTGGCCCAGAACCTCGCGCGCACGATGGGACACGAGCGGTCACGCGATGTAGATGTCGCTCAGGGACTTGCCGTGCAAGGCGTCAAGGCGGGGACCATCATCGCCTACGCCACGCAGCCGGGCCACGTCGCCTATGACGGCGCCCGCGAGAACGGATTTTTCACCGAAGCGCTCCTTGAGGAGATCGCCAATCCCGGCCGCGAAATCGAGCTGATGCTCAAGGATGTGCGCATCAAGGTGGAGGCGAACACCAGGGCCATGAAGCGCGGCCCGCAGGTGCCCTGGGTGCATACGTCGCTGCTGGGGAGTTTTTGTTTTCGGGCGGTTGGGGCGGTGAACGTTCCTGATCCGCCACCGTCTGTCCAGCCCCAGCACAACTCGCTGCCCGACCGTGCTGCGGACAAGCCTGCTATCTTTTGGTCGCCTGAGTTGACGCCATTTCGTGTTGGGCTGATCGGGGTGTCACTGCTTGTGCTGCTGGCTGTCTGGCATTGGAAAGTTCCGGCTGTCCCTACAAGCGCTGACCAAGTGAACAAACCGCCTGCCACAACGTCACCCGACTTGACGAGCAGTCAGGATTTCGAACCAAATATCAACATTGTCGGCCGTTGGAACCGGGGCCGTTCCTCAGTCGAGCACATACCGGGGAAGGACGATGTGCCATCGTTAGCCTCCCTAGCTGACTTCAGCCGGCCGGCCGGTGAGCCCGTGCGACCTGATGCGCCCAAGATTGCGGCCAAGGTGGCCGTGGCAAAGGCGGTTGTTACGCATGAATTGCAAGATAGTGCATTCAATGTTTTTACAAAGAGTGGCGAAGCTGATAAACAAAAATTTAAAGAAATTACAGGTTGGTACGAAACAACGTTTGAATATCCTAAAAATAATAAGGTGGTGGCAACTAAAATCTTCAAATTATGGAATGAGTTTGCAAAGGAAAACGGACTCAAAAACTACACAGACGCAAAAATCGCAAGAAGAGAACTTTTAGGAAGTGAGCGTACAGACGCACCCGAGATAAAAATCACTTTTCATGGAGAATACACAATCGTTTCTTCCGCAAAGTACATCACTTACATTATACAATTAATACTTTCACGGGAGGCGCACATGGTTCAACGAACATTGTTCCTATCAGTTTAAACAAAAACGGAGTTGTCGTTGATATTGAAGAAATCCTGCCGATAGGCGAATTGGAACGTGTAGCGAAAATAGCTAAAGCACAAATAATAGAAGAAAAAATAAAACGAATGCAAAGCCGTGGACAACAATATCCGCAAGAGAAGATGTCTGAAAGAGAAATTGCCGATGCAATAAAAAGCGATACATTTTTAGATGAAGGGTCTAAGCCAACAAGAGAAAATTACAGTGTTGCATGGATGGAGGGGCAAGACTTAATAATAAATTTCGGAGATTATCAGGTCGGACCATATGTCGATGGTATGTACGCGGTGAGAATATCGAAAGAACTTCAATAGCGATGCCAGTCAGTACCAGTACCCGTAGGTTGGGTCAAGCCTTCGCGCGACCCAACGCCTGGGTAGCAATTTCGGATATGGCGGAAGTGGCTTTGGAGCGGTGCTGTCAATATGGAGCCGTCGACCCAGTTGTTGGGTCGCGCGAAGTGCTTGACCCAACCTATAAGCTGATAATAAATCCCGTATGCGATGTGCCACCCAGCCGCCGTGGCGGGTACTGAGTAACCCAACGCATCCTTCGAGACGCTCGCGAAGAACTCGCTCCTCTGGATGAAGTTCTAGCAGTCGGTGGATTCAAGAAATGCGATGAGCCTGCCATGATCAAAGATCTCCAGCGCGTCGCCCTCACGTCGGACATTCCCGGCGAAGGTTTGCAACGGGGCGATATCGGCACCGTCGTTATGGTCTATGACGGCGGGCGCGGTTTCGCGGCCAGAGTTCGTGACATTTTCGGGCGGCACATTGGCGGTGGTCACGCTTTATGCCGCGAGAGGTTCGCGCGCTGGGCGCCCGTGAGATTGCGCATGTGCGGGAGGTGGCGTGAGGGCGCGCGCCATCCCGTCATCCTCGAACGCGAGGGGCGTTTCAGCCCCGGAGCGCTTCGGGGACCCAGCGCAAAGAGCGTCCGCAGGACACAGAATATTGAGGCTACGCCGCTTTTTGTGCTGGGTCCCCGCGCTTCGATGCGCCGGAGAGGCGCACTCGTGCGAGGATGACGAAGGGGGCGGGTTGTGGTTGAGTTGGGGGGCAAGCCATGAGGAGCCCGCCCGATGACCGCCAACTCCCCCGAAAACATCGCCCGCGCCGCAGCCGCTGACCTTGGACCCGATGTGCTCGCCGCTATCGATGCTCCGCAAGCGGACGACCGCACCCGCGCGTTTGGCATCAGCGAAGCCGCCGCCATTGGCGGGTTCCTGGTGCAAGCCGCCACGCTCGCCTGGACGATCTGGCAGGCGCGGCAGGACCGGGCGTTGCTGGTGGCCGCGCTCGCCAACAGCGAGGAGCTGATGCAGGCCTATCCGCGGCTCGATCCCGAGAAGCGCATGAGCCTCGTTGCGAGAATCGTCCAAAAACTGCTGCCGGACGGGTTTTCCCACGCCGCGACCGAAAAACGCCGCTGGATCGCCGGGCTCATCGGCAGCCGCAACGCGCCAGGCAACGCCCCATCCCGCGACTTCATCGGCGGCGCCACCATCCTGCAACCGTTTGCGGATGAATTCTGGTGGATCGTCTGCCAACCCATCGGCTGGCTGCCGGGTGCCGGGGACGGGACGAACCTGCCCCGCGTAGACGTGCCAAAAGGCTTCGTCACCGACCTCGCCTCGGTGCCGGATTATCTGTGGGCGTTTCTGCAAAAGACCGGCAAATACGGCAACGCCGCCATCTATCACGACTGGCTGTATTGGCAGCAACCGCAGGGCGTCACCCGCGAGGCCGCCGACCGGGTGTTCGACCGTGCGATGCACGACATGGGCGTCGATGCCGTCACCCGCAACCTGATCTGGGCCGGCGTGCGCGTGTTTGGCGGCGGGTATTGGGAGGCGAACGCCACCGCCAAGGCCTGCGGCGAGAAGCGGGTGCTTAAGCGGTTGCCGAACACGCCAACAGTGACCTGGGAAGATTGGCGCAAAGAGCCGGGCGTGTTCGTCTGAACCCATCCAAACTTTGCCGCTTCCGGTTGGTTGCTTCGAACGGTTTTGGGGTGCACTGCTGACTGATCGACGCCGCGAAACAAACGTCCGATTCCGACCGCCCCTGGCCCATGGCGGACCAGACGCGAAATTCGAAAGCGCGTGCCCGAAGCTGAAGGACAAGCGGAGATATCCGGCAAGCATCGAACGCGCTGCCGCCCCTCACCCCGACTCTAAGGCGAGTAAGAGCAACTTGGGGCTCTTACCAGACTCGCCTCAGCCCCGTAAAGGGAGAGGGGGCTCCGTGTGAAACCGCTCTGGCTGCCAACGACATTGTCGGCAATGCGGCGCACGAACTCTGGTCGCCGGGCGAGCATGTTGCGTTCCACCGCCTTGGTCTCAACGTCGGTGAGGTGATCCGAAATCCCTGCGAGATCGATGAGAGAGTTTCGCCTAAGGGCTATTCGGCCCGTTCACAGACCGCTGATAGTTTGTTGCCGTCGGGATCGCGGACATAGGCCGAATAGTAGTTTTCGTTATAAGGCCGCAAACCGGGTGCACCCTCACCCGTCCCGCCATGCGCCAGGGCCGCGGCGTAAAACGCATCGACAATCTTTCGACCTGTGGCGTCGAAGGCAACCATCGTTCCGTTGCCCCATGTCGCGGGCAGTTTCAAAAACGGTTGAACAATCCAAAGGATATTTTTGCGCGGCACATTGCCTTGATTGGGGAGGCCATACCCCAACTCGTCGCGATCGTTATGGTTACACTTTAGACCGAAAGGTTCCAACGCGGCATCGTAAAAACGGCGTGAGCGAAGAAGGTCGTTTGAACCTAGTGTAACTTAGAGCAACATCAACGGTCTCCGTCTCTTGAGCTGAGGTGTTTAACCCCGCGCGCCGCAACCGCATAATCCGTCAGCCGCGTGCCCATGCGGCACGGCGTGCCGCCGAGGATATCCGGGTTGATGACAATCGGGTGGATCGGTCATGATCATACGTTAGCACAACTGCCGGTATGTTCCGCGTCAGGCCGCCCCATGCTCGAACTCCACCCCAACTGCGAATGCTGCGACAAGGACTTGCCGCCGTCAGCGACGGACGCCTGCCCCGAGACTAAGCTCGCCTGCCGGTTGGTCAAGCCAGAGGGCTGCGGATCGTTCGCCTCCGGCACGTAGGGTGCAATAGGCGTTCTACACGCCGTATTGCACCGATCCACGCGAGACCGGCGTTGTTGCGGTGCAACACGGCCCCAGCCTTCGCAGGGCTTCGGCCCGGCAGGAAAGAGGGCCTATTGCACCCTACCGGCAGCCGGCACGTCGAACGCCTCCGGCGTCGCAAAGCGCACCGCCAGGGTCAACGCCACGGCCGCAATCGCTATCGAGGCGACGAACCATTCCTGCCACAGGCCGTAGCTGGTGGAGACCAGAAACATGGCGGCAACAAAGGTGGCGAGAGCGTAGCAGCGCACGCCATCGGGCAGCCGGCGCAGGCGGTAGAGCGCCACCAGCCCGGCAAAACAGAGGGTCAGCGCGCCGGCCAGGCCCATCTCGTACCAGGCCTGCAGGTAGAAATTGTGCTGGTGGTCGGCGGTACGGAACTCGAACGGTTGGCCGGGCACGGCTTTGACGTCGGTGCGCCGGGCGTCCACCACTTTGCCCGATCCCGCGCCGATGCCGAGCAGCGGCGCCTTGCCGACCTCTCCGGCCGAATAGCCCCAGATCACCATGCGGTGCCGTCCGGACTGCTGGATCCAATCCTGTTCGTAGTATCTGGCCTCGAACTGCAGCAGCATCAGCGGCACGATGAACAGTGTCAGCAGCAGCCAGGCTGCGGTCACCGCCCGCCAGGTCCAGCGATAGGACCCGTTGGCGGCCAGAAAGGCGATGAGACTGGCGCCGAGGGCGAGGTTGGAGGAATCGTGGCGCGCCAGCAGACCGGCGGCCAGTGTGGCGGCGATGAGCGCGGCTGAGATAAGCCGACCGCGCGCCTCTCTCCAGAAGGCGAGATGCAACAGGGCGACCGGCCAGAGCAACAGGGTGGCTTGCGCCATGTGCCGTTTGATGTTGCTGGGATCAATGACTGCGACCTGATCCTTCAACAGATGCAGGTGTTTGTCGGTCGCCCGCACCAGTCCGGGGAGGGCGGCGTAGAACCAGCGCTGCAGGGCAAAATGCGACAGCGTTTCGAACATCAGAAAGGCCAACCCAGCCAGGAAGCCGACCATCAGCCCGAAGCCGGCGCGGCGGATGGTTTCATCGCTGAGCCGAGCGATGGCATCGCAGGCGATCGTGCCCAGAACCACCATGCCGAGAAAGGCGCCGCCGCTGGCGATGGCCCGGCCCGGTACCGCGCCCCAGAGTTCGCCCGCGATGGCGAGGGCGGCAAACGTTGCCAGCGCTAGCACTGTGCCGGTCGGCCTCTTGGCCTCGGCCAGGCTCCAGCCCTGGGCGATCAGAAGCGCGAACAGGGCGCCGGAGGCCAGCGTCAGATAGAGCCAGTCGCCGCGCGGAGCGATATGCATGGCGATCGCGACTGACAGCATGGTGCCAGCGGCAATGGCCGGCGCCAGATCGGCCCGGGCAGCCGTGCGCCATGGCGATGCAAGCCCGTGCACCGTCCTCATCGGAGCGTCCCTCATAGGGTCCAAGATAGCTGCGGTGGGCTTGCCTTTGAGGCTAGGCGCACGCGCTGCCGACTGACGCAGCACTCGAGGAAAAGCTATACCGATTGATTTCTTAACAGGTGGCTAAGGGCGCGGTCCCTCGCCGCAGCGTCGCTTGATCCTTCGCGCTTGAGCCGAGGCAGGCGGCGCTGCTTGATGCGATTCTGGCAGGGAACCTGATTGACCGCGGACAATTGGTGGCAGCCGGAGCCCTTGGCGATGCTCCAGCTGTGATTTCCGCCGTCGAGGACGGGGGATAATCGCCGATGTCTCGCGCCGTCCAAGCCGACCTGTTTGCTGGCCAGCCTGTCGCGGCGCCGAGCTACCTGCCCGACCCGGCCAAGGTGCGCGCAAAGCTCCATTCGGTGCTCGCCAAGGCCAAAGCCGCTCCGGAGCGAGAGTGGTCCGAGAAAGACCGGTCCTTCTACGAGACTGTGTTTCCGCAAATGACCAACTGGCTGCCCAAGGATGAGGCGACCAGTCTGTGTACGGAGTTTGATGCTCAACTGGCGCGGCTTGAAGCACTTGCTTAGTTAGTCGGCTCCACCCCTCACGCCCCGCCGCCAAGTTTCCGCAGCACCGCCGGCAGCAGATCGGGAAGATCCTCCGCAATCAGGCCGGGGCCGAATGCGGTCGCCGCCTCGCCGTGCATCCAGACTGCCGCGCAGGCCGCCTCGAAGCCGGGCATGCCTTGCGCCAGAAGCCCAGTGACCAGCCCGGCTAGCACATCGCCGCTGCCGGCCGTCGCCAACGTTGGCGGCGCGTTGCTGTTGATGGCGGCGCGCCCATCCGGAGCGGCGATGACGGTATCAGGGCCCTTTAACACGACCACCGCCGAGGCGCTCGCGGCGGCGGCCTGGGCGCGTTCGAGTTTGCTTCCCGTGATAACGGGAAACAGCCGGGCGAACTCGCCCTCATGGGGCGTCAGCACAACAGGACGGGACCCGTTGTGGCTGATGGTGGCGTAGAGGTGGTCGGAGCTCTGCACGGCCGAAGTAATGGCGTCGGCATCGATAACGGTCGCCACGCCTGAGCGGAGCGCCGAAATCGTCATATCGAGCGTGCGCTGACCGACGCCAAATCCGGGGCCGATCAACACCGCAGTCTTGCGGCGATCCGCCAGGGTGTCGCCAAGGTCGGCGGCGTCCTCGATCGGACACAACATGATTGCATTGAGTTGGCAGGCATTGATGGTTAGGGCGTCACGGGGAACGCCGACCGTCACCAGACCGGCGCCAACGCGCAGCGCCGCACGCGCCGCCAAACGCGCAGCTCCGCCCATGTGGGACGGTCCGCCAAGGATCAGGGCGTGGCCGCGATCATATTTATGCTGATTGACGCGCGGGAACGGCATGCGCTGCAGCCAAAGTTGTGGCTCATTGGCGAAAGCCTGCACGGCGATCTCGGCGATGACGCTGTCGGGCATACCGATATCTGCCAGAGTTACCGCCCCGCAGGCAAGCCGCCCTGGTAACAGGAGATGGCCGGGCTTGCGGCGCACAAACGTGATGGTTTCGGCGGCGGCCACGGCGACGCTGGCAATCGCGCCAGTGGTACCATTCACCCCGGACGGAACGTCAATTGACAGCACCGGGACGCGGCGGGCGTTGATGGCCTCGATGAGCGCGGCAAAGTCATCACGCGGCGCGCCTTGCAGTCCGGCACCCAAAAGGGCGTCGATGATCAGATGTATCTCAGACTCCAAAGTCGCTGGCTTGGCAACCTCGATCGGACCCAGCCAATCGGCGGCGGCCAGCGCGGCGTCGCCTCTGAGTTCGCTGATGGCGCCGAGCAGCGCAACGCGCACCGTGACGCCCAGGTCCTGCAGCCGGCGTGCGGCCACAAAGCCGTCGCCGCCGTTGTTGCCGCGCCCGCACAGGATGAGCACTGACAGCAGCGCGCCCTGGCCCCGCGCGACGCGCGCTAGCATCGACATTGCCGCCACGGCGACGGCATCGCCCGCAGCCTGCATCAGCGCGCGGCTGGCAATGTCCCGCGACGCGCTCAAGCCATCGGCGCGCGCCATCTCGTCATTGGTGAAGAGCTCAAGTTCGCCACGCATCAAAGTACTGCCACTCGCCAACATGGGTCCCACAGACCCAAAATGACCTGATTGTGCAGTACTCAAGCTGCACCCTCATGCCGGACCCTATCGACAAGGACTTAAATCTCGGCTCGAAAGGGTGTTAAAATTTTAGCAAATTTCAATCCGCAGCACGGAGCTGGCATGCCTGCAAAGCAACCTTCTTGCCCAAAATATGGGCAAAATCTGTATGCGCTGATGTGGCCAAAGCATTTCGCGCTTCATGACAAGCCGCCGGTCGCCCAACATTTATTCCGCAGTCCCGCGTTGGCACGTTTTATGCTTAATAATTGCGTGCCAGCCCGAAATCGGCACATTCCATGGCTTTGGGGCATAGTCAAGTCGGTAAACGTATGGCAGTAGAGAACGCATGAAAAAGATCGAAGCCATCATCAAGCCGTTCAAGCTGGACGAGGTCAAAGAGGCCCTCCAGGAAATCGGCTTGCAGGGAATCACCGTCACCGAGGCCAAGGGCTTCGGGCGCCAGAAGGGCCATACGGAGCTGTATCGCGGCGCCGAATATGTGGTTGACTTCCTGCCCAAGGTGAAAATCGAGATCGTGCTGGCCGACGACATGGTCCAAAAGGCCATCGACGCTATTCAGACCGCCGCCCGCACCGGCAAGATCGGCGACGGCAAGATTTTCGTCTTGAATGTCGAAGACGCCATCCGTATCCGTACCGGCGAACGGGGCAACGACGCGGTCTAGCCGCAGCCCGGTCGAGGGCGCCAATCCCACCGAATAACAGCCGTTGACGACCAAGGCCGATATTGCTCGGCCAAATATTCATGCCAAGAGAGGAAAGTAACATGGCAGACGCAAAGGAAGTGCTGGCGAAGATCAAGGAGCAGGACGTCAAGTACGTTGACCTGCGCTTCACCGATACGCGCGGCAAGGTGCACCACGTCACGCAGGACGTCTCGACCATCGACGCCGACGTGTTCGCCGACGGCATGATGTTCGATGGCTCGTCGATCGCGGGCTGGCGCGACATCCATCAGTCCGACATGACGCTGATGCTCGATCCGAACACCGCGCATATGGACCCGTTCTTCGCCCAATCCACCATGG